>JBBIMZ010000631.1:0-2393 GCA_037444135.1 Solibacteraceae bacterium | reverse complement strand
CACGGACACGGCGCGCGGGACGAGGACGAGAAAGAGGATCTGCGGGAGTTCTTCCGCTGGGTCGACCGTGGCGTCCGGCAGGTGTTGCGCGACGATCGGGCGCCGTTGGTGCTCGCCGGGGTCGAGTACTTGTTTCCGCTTTACCGGGAAGCCAGCGCTCACCCCAATCTGATTCCAGAGGGGGTGGCTGGAAACCCCGAAGGAAGGCGCCCCGAGGAGCTCCAGACCGAAGCCTGGAAGATCGTTGAGCCGCACTTGCTCAAGGCGCGGCGGGAAGCGGCGCGGCGCTTCGAGGAGCTGGCGGGCTCTTCCCGCGCCTCGACGGATATCAAGGAAGTCGTGCCGGCCGCCTATCAGGGCCGCGTCGAACACCTGTTTGTCGCCGCCGGGCGCCAGATCTGGGGAAGCTTTGACCCGGAAAGGCAAGAGGTGGTGATCAGCCCGGAGCAAAAAGTGGGCGACCGCGACCTGCTGAACCTGGCGGCCATCCACACGTTCCTGCACGGCGGCTCGGTCTATGCGGTCGAGCCTTCCGAGGTTCCCGGCGGCGGCATGGCGGCCGCGGTCTTCCGCTATTAGGCATGCGGACGAACCTCGCGGCGGCGCTCAGAAGGTGTACCCTCGCGGGGGTGAAACTCCTTGCACAAGGCCAAGTCCCAAGTCTTATGGGCCGGAGAGTCGAACAGGGAGACGCCGGCGTTGTCCTAGGTCGGGGGACGCTCGCCGGACCCGTGTTATGGGAATCGCCCGTCTGGCCGACGGTGACGGGCAGGCCGGAGGCGAGTTGGATGATGCCGTTGACGGCCCACCCGCCCGGAGGTGCGGGTGGTCCGCACGTCGCCGGTGGTGATGCGTTTCACGCTGATCTCTGCTCCGGGGATGACGGCGTCCGCTGCGTACGGGGGCCTTTCGAGTTACTCCCGCAGCGGCGGCGCGGCGGCGCGTTCGGCTCCGGCCGCCTCCTCTTGCTCGGCGGCCCGGAGCTTTTCCGCCAGGCCGAGCGGCGGTTCCGGCCGTAGGAGCGGGAACAGGATCACGTCCCGGATCGACTTCGAGTCGGTGAGAATCATCGCCAACCGGTCAACGCCGATGCCTTCGCCGCCGGTGGGTGGCAGCCCGTAGCACATGGCGCGCAGGTAATCCTCGTCCATGCGGTGGGCTTCCTCGTCGCCCCGCTCAAGCAGCGCCAGTTGCAGTTCAAAGCGACGCCGCTGCTCCTGCGGGTCGTTCAGCTCGGTGTAGGCGTTGGCGATTTCCATGCCCCCGGCGTAGATTTCGAAGCGCTCGACGAAATCCGGCTCGTCGCGCTTGCTCTTGGACAGGGGCGAGGTCTCGAGCGGGTAGTCATAAATGATTGTCGGTTCGATCAGGTGGGGTTCGACCACGTGCTCGAAGACCTCCACCAGGGCCGCTCCGGGCGTCTCCTTGCGCGAGCGCGCCGCCAGCCAGGCCGGGTCGCCCAAGTCCGCCGGCGAAGGCGGCGCGCCGTCCCGCCAGAAGGTCAGGATGGCCTCCCGCAGGCTGAAGCGGCGAATCTGCGAAAAGTCGAGCGTTCGCCCTTGATAGACGACCACCGGCGAGCCGGTGGCGTCGATGGCGACCTGGCGAAGCAGCTCGCAGGACAGATCCATCAGGCCCCGGTAGTCGGTGTAGGCCTGATAGAACTCGAGCATCGTGAACTCGGGGTTGTGCTGGGTCGAGATGCCTTCGTTGCGAAAATTCCGGTTGATCTCGTAGACCCGGTCCAGCCCGCCGATCACGAGCCGCTTCAGGTACAGCTCCGGGGCGATCCGCAGATACAGGTCAATGTCCAGCGCGTTGTGGTGGGTGATGAAGGGACGGGCCGTGGCGCCGCCGTAGATCGGCTGCATCATCGGAGTTTCGACTTCCATGAAACCCCGAGCCTCCAGCTGGCGCCGCAAGGAGGCCACGATGCGGCTCCGGACTTCGAAGACGCGCCGCACTTGGGGATTGGCGATCAGATCCAGATAGCGCTGGCGGTAGCGCGTCTCGATGTCCTCGAGGCCGTGCCACTTCTCGGGCATGTTGAGCAGGGCCTTGGCCAGAAAGTCGAGACGCTCGACATGCAGCGTGAGCTCGCCGGTTTTCGTACGGAACAGGTAGCCCTCGGCGCCGAGGATGTCGCCGAGATCGAGAAACTTCCTGTAAAGCTCGAAGTCTTCCTGCCTAACCGACTCTTTTCGAACATAGATCTGAAGGCGCTCCCCATCTTGCAACAGATGGGCGAAACCGGCTTTGCCCATCCGGCGGATGGTCTGAATCCGGCCGCAGATGCGCGTCCGGACGCGGTCGGCCTCCAGTTGCGCGGCCGTCGCCTGGCCCCAGCGCCGGAGGATCTCCGGAATCGTGTGGGAGAAGTCGAAGCGGTGGCC
>JBBIMZ010000630.1:0-2400 GCA_037444135.1 Solibacteraceae bacterium | reverse complement strand
TGAGGAATATGACGGCGGCAAAGACTGCTCCGAACTTCAAGGCGGGGCCGAGCCGGAACGGGTTGCCCGTGGGGAGGCGATGCGGTTGCGGTCCGCCCTGGCGGCGGGGGAAGCGTGCCGCGCCGAGCAGCAGGCCGGCGGCCGTCATCGCCAGCAGAATAGCGGAACCCTCGAGGGCCAGCGCCGGATCGACCACGTAGAGGATGACCAGCACGCGGGGGAACTGGATCGCGTTGGCGATCACAGCCGCCGACCAGTAGCGGGTGGGCCCGGCCGGATCGTCGCGGCATTGCCGTGCAAACGCCAGCGTGGCCGCGGTGGTCGAAGCCAGGCCGCCGAGGAGGCTGGTCCAGGCGAGGCCCTTGCCGGCGCCGAGAAATTTCTCCAGAAAATATCCGACAAAAGAGATCGAGGAGACGAGGATCACGAACAGCCAGATCTGACGCGGAGCCAGAGCCGCATACGGGCCGGAGGCGCCGCCGGGCAGGATCGGGTAGATGATGAAGATCAGCGCCAGAAACAGGATCGTGTCGCTGAACTCGCGCTCGGTGATCGTCTGGCGAAAGAAGGTGTGCAGCGCGCGCTTGGCTTCGAGGAAGGCGACGATGATGAGAGCCCCGCCGACGGCGAGGCCGGAACCGAGGGGCCGGGCCGGAGTGGCGGCGAGCACGGCGAGACAGAAGGCGGCGATCGCGGCCATCTCCGTGGTGATGCCGGTGCGCTCGCGCGCCTGCCAGTGGAAGATGGCGAGCATCAGGGCGATGGCGAGCAGGGCGGCGGCCGTCAGCCAAGGCGTGTTGAGAATCCCGCAGATTCCGCCGATCAGGGCGATCAACAGGAAGTCCCGGACGCCCGCCTGGCGCTCGTCCTGGGCCGCTTCGCGCTGTGCGCCGATGACGAGGCCGATGAGCAAAGCCTCAGCCAGACCCACCAGCGGCGCGGGGAATTGCACCTCGGCGGCCCCCGGTCAGCGGATGTCGGAGCCGGGCAGCGGCCGGAGGATCGAGTTCGAGATATTGGACACGATCTCGGCGTCGCCCAAACCCGGCTGGAGACGCATCTTCTGCCACTCGGGATCCTGCGCGAATGCCTGCCAGGCTTTCTCGCGCGCGGCGAGGCTGTCGAAGGCGAGCATGTACGTCAAGCTCGGCATGTTGCCGCCGATGAGGGTCTGGCCGAAGAAAACTGGCGACATGCCGAGGCGGCGGAAGATGGCGATTTCGCCGTCATCGAACATCTTGATTTTCCGGCGCAGCGTCAGCAGGTTGTTGGATTCGTAGGTGCGCAACTCGAAGATGCGAGCCGCCTGGCGGCCGGCGGTCGGGGGCGCCTCGATGGCCGGCATCGAGTCGAAGGCCCGCAGGAGGCTGGAGTGGAGGCGCTGGTAGGCCAAGCCCGGAGCGCTGTAGTAGGCCTCGGCTCGCTTTTGGTATTCCGGGTCTTGCGCGAGCTTGTCGATGGCTTCCTCCAGACCGGCGAGCGAAGGATAACTGACGAGGGCGTGGATGGTCGGGCTCTGCTCGCCGATCAGGTTGCCGAACAGGCCTACGGGCCCGGCGCCCGCCCGTTTCATGGCGGGGACGAAGGCGGTGGCGAGGAACTCGGCGGTGCGCTCCGCCTGGCGGTCCGGCCCCTGCCGCATGCGGATCGAGGTCAGAACGAAAACCGCTTTCTTGGCCGCGGCGGCCGGGAGCGGCAGGGCCGCGCCGGCAAAACAGAGAAACGTACGTCGCTGCATACACACCGACTGTACAACAACGGGAGCGCCGGTCGGCCTAGCTGGCGACGGACTGGGCCGGGATTCCGCCGAAGCGGCGCTCGCGGCGGTAATATTCGGCGACGGCTTCCTCCAGGTCGGCGGCCGTGAACTCGGGCCACATCACCGGGGTGAAGTACAGTTCGGCGTAGGCGCACTCCCAGAGCAGGAAATCGCTGAGGCGCTGCTCGCCGCCGGTGCGGATCAGCAAATCGACTTCGGCGAGTTCGGGCGAGTTCTTGATGTCGCCCACGAGCAACTGCGTGAAGACTTCGCGCGAGATTTCCGGCAGGCAGCGGGCCCGGCGGACGGCGTCGAGGATGGCGTCGCGCGAGGAGTAATCGACGGCGACCCGCACGTGGAGGTTCCGGCCCGCCGCGGTGGCGTTCTCGGTGGCTTCGATGGCGGCGCACAAGGCCAGCGAGAGACGATCGCGGCGGCCGATCACGCTGACGCGGATGCCGTTCTCGACGCAGCGGGGCGTCTCCTTCTGTAAGTAGGACTGGAACATGCTCATCAGCGTGGCGGTCTCCGACGCCGGGCGTTTCCAGTTGTCGGAGGAGAACGCGTACAGCGTCAGCGTGCGGATGCCGAGGCCCGGCGCCGCCTCGACGACGCGGCGGACTGAATCGGCGCCGGCGCGG
>JBBIMZ010000629.1:0-2402 GCA_037444135.1 Solibacteraceae bacterium | reverse complement strand
ACGCCGCAGCCGAGCTTCGGCACGATCCGGAGCACCGCCTACAACATGCGCGAGCTCCAGTTCGGCCTGAAATACATCTTCTAAGCCGGGGCGAGCTTCGTCATCGCCCCCACGATTGGGACGGTTGGGCTGGGCGTGCCGCTTCGATCGCCGTCAACCCTGCGGCGGCCGCTCGGCCTGCATGTTGCGGTAGACCACCAGGTAGGCGGTTCCGGCGCCGGCCGGGATTAACCCCAGCGCGGCGGCCGCGAACAGCTCGCGATCGCCTTCGGCCAAGCCCATCGCCACGAAGAAGATGATCACAGCCACGCCGCTGAGCAGCCAGATGAGGCCGCGCAGCAGACAGGCGTGAGGGCTCAAGCTATCGGAGTCGGCCAGCAACGCTTCGGGAATCTCGACGCCTTTCTCAATGGCCGCGAGACGCTCGCGATGGAGCAGTTCGCGGCGCTTGGCCCGCAACCTGAGGGCGACGATCAGGATCACGGCGGCCGCCACGATGGCGGTAATCGGGATCAGCAGTGCGATGACATCGGACATGTTCTGAGCCTCCGAGTTTGAGACTCGGCGGGCGGGGTGTCGTGTTTCAACCGGCGGCGAAACATTTTCCCCGGCCGCGCGAGTCTAAGAAAAGCCGGTGGGTGAGCGGATCGAGGAGCTCGTACGGGCGCAGCGGCGCCGGGAGGCGCTCGAGGCGATCGTCGAAGAATTCGGGCGGAAGGTGTTCCGGCTGGCGTATTCGTTCCTGGAGGACGAAGCGCTCGCCGAGGACGCGGCACAGGAAGTGTTCATCCGCGTCTGGCGCGCCCTGCCCCAGTTCCAAGGACGGTCTTCGCCGTCGACCTGGATCTATGCCATCACCCGAAATCTCTGCCTGACACGCCTGGCGCGCCGCGCATCCGACGAACGCCGCCGATCGCGCCTCGTAACAGCCGCCGCGAGCCCGGCCCGGCAAGCGCCGCCGGCCTACGATCTCGAGCAGGCGCTCGGCCGCCTGCCCCCGCACTATCGCCGAGTGCTTGTGCTGTTTTACTTCGAAGGCAAGTCCTACGAAGCGGTGGCCGAACTGCTCGGCTTGCCGCTCGGTACGGTGAAGACGCACTTGAACCGCGCCCGGAAACGATTGCGGGCGGCGCTGGAGGAGCAGCATGAGAAGTCGTTCGAGTTGCGACGTGTTTGACGAGCTTGTCGAGCAATGGGGCCCGGCGGCGCCGGCCGCCGTCCGCCGGACAATGGAAGAGCACGCCTCGGGTTGCTCGCGTTGCGCGGCCTTGCTCGCTCAAGAAGATACGCTGGACCGCCTCCTGGAAGAAAGACTCCGGCCTCCGGCGCCGGAGAAAGGGTTTACGCGCCGCCTCCTGGAACGGATTGCTGCGCTGCCGGCCGGGCCGGCGCTGCCGCGCTGGACCACGTGGCTGGAAGCCGCAGCCGCCGCCGGTGCAGGCGCTGCCCTGGCCATCGCCATCTCGCTGCCGAATGTGGTGAAAGTTCTCACTGCCCTACCCGCGTCGAGCGTGGCCCATGCTCCCTGGGTGGCCGGTGCGGCGGGCGTGGCCACGATGCTTTGGTTCGCCTGTGAAGCGCTGGCGGAGGTCCGCCCGCCCTCGCGCTGAGACCTCAGGCGGCTGAGCCGTCCTTCAACCTGGCGATGCCTCGCGCGATCCGCCGATCCGCTTGAGGCAGGTCTGGCGGCCGAGCACCTCGAGCGTCTCAAACAACGGCGCCGCCCGTCAGGCTCCGAGTTCGCGCCGCCGGATCTCCGCCTGAGCCTGCTCGAGGATCTCCGCGGCGGGCCGGTCCGTTTCGATCGCCTGCACCACCAGGCGATCGATCACTTCCGCCAGGCGGGCCCAGTTGCTCTTGCGCGGGAGCGTCCGGGCATGACGGTGGAGCTCCTCGAGACGGAAGTAGTACGGCACCAGCCGGTTGACCTCGGGGTCGCGCCACGTCGAGCGGCGGCAGCCGATGCCCCCCCCTCGAGCGTCAACAACCGGTCGTTTTCAGCGTTGACGGCGAATCGCAAAAAGTCCCAGGCAGTTTGCGCGTGCTTGCTCCCCCGGGCGATGCCGTTGAGCCAGTAACAGTTGAGGGAGGCTGCCGGCGCTCCAGGGGCGTGCGGGACCGCCGCAATGTCGACCCGGCCTTTGACGCGCGACTCCGGAATCACTTCACACATGGCGGCGAAGCCGAACCAGTTGACCATCAGCGCCACCTCGCCCCGGGCGAAGGCCAACCCCGACTGCACTGAATCGAACTCGCGGCAGCGCGGATGCACGGCCGTGGCGTCCTGAAGCATGGAGCGATAGAACTCGAGCCCGCGGCGCGCCCCCGGCGAATCCACGACCACGGCTCCGGCCTTCGTCCACGAGTTCGCCGCCATGCGTCCAGGTCTGGAGCGCGAAGTC
>JBBIMZ010000628.1:0-2403 GCA_037444135.1 Solibacteraceae bacterium | reverse complement strand
GATCGTAGCGTTCCTGATAGGGCGCGAACGGCTCCCACTGCTCGTAGTTGGGGCTGCGGCCGGCCAGATACACGGCGCCGCGCGCCTCGTCGTAGAGCCCCTCGGTGCCCTGGATCATCCACCGGTTGTCGTAGGGCCGCGGCAGCTGCATGTCGTTATTGATCACGATTGTGTTGCCGCGAACCGTTTTGACCACCGAAGTGACGATGTCCGCCTGGCGGTAAACGCGCCGGGAGGCTGGGTGGTCCGGGCCGAAGGTCTTGCGGTAATAGTTGTTGATGCCGAGCGAACGCGTCGCCGTCGACGTCAGGTAGGCGAACGCGTCGCCGCAGTTGATGTCCATCCAGCTGAGCACCGGCCCGAGGCTGTGCGTCGGGTACTGGTCGGCGTTGCGCCGCAGCAGGTGCCGGCCGCTCCAGCGCGGGTTGCCCTCCTTGTCGAAGTACCAGTAGATGCAGTTGTGCGAATGCGCGCAATGGCAGTGTACGATTTCGCCGAACAGGCCCTCGCGGATCATCTTCAGCACGGCCAAATTCGGTCGGAGGAAGCTCCAGTTCTCGAGCATCATGCACGGTACGCCGGTCGCCTCGCTGGTGTCGACCAGCTCCCAGCACTCCTCGAGCGTGATGGCGGCAGGCACTTCGACGGCGGCGTACTTGCCCGCCCGCATCGCGTAGACGGCCATCCGCGCGTGCCACTCCCACGGCGTGGCGATCACTACGGCGTCCAGATCGTCGCGGGCCATCAGGCGGCGGTAATCCTCTTCGCCCGCGTACGTCTCCGGCGCGGCGCGCCCGGATTTCTCGACCAGCGCCGCCGCGCGCTCCAGGTTCTGCCGGTCGATGTCGCAAAGCGCGGGAACGCCGACCTGATCCATGCGCAAGAGGATCCGCAGCAGCGATGTGCCGCGCCCGCCCGTTCCCACGACGCCGATGCGCACCCGGCCGGCGGGGGCCCCCATCGCTGCGCCGGCCGCCAGAAACTCTCTCCGCCGAACGCCTGGCGGTTTCACATGTACATTCCTCCATTGACGCTGATCACTTGGCCCGTGATGTAGCCCGCGGCATCGCTCACCAGGAAGCGCACTGCGGCGGCGACGTCGGCGGGCCGGCCCATGCGCTGGAGCGGAATCCGGGCCAGCATCTTCTGCTTGACCTCTTCGGGGAGCACGCGTGTCATATCCGTTTCGATGAAGCCGGGCGCCACCGCGTTGACCGTGATGTTGCGCGAGGCCAGTTCGAGCGCCAGCGTCTTGGTCAGTCCGATCAGCCCCGCCTTCGACGCCACATAGTTCGCCTGGCCAATGTTGCCCATCAGGCCCACCACGGAGCTGATGTTGACGATGCGCCCCCAGCGCTCGCGCATCATGCCCGCCAGGACCTGCTGCGTGCACAGGAAGGCGCCGCTCAGATTGATCTGCAGCACAAGGTTCCAGTCCTCCGGCTTCATGCGCATCGACAGGGCGTCCTTGGTGATGCCGGCATTGTTCACCAGCACGTCGATGCGGCTGCACTCGTCGAGCGCCTGGCGGAAGGCCTCTTTGATCGAAGCGGCGTCGGACAGGTCCAGGTAGACCGGCATGGCCTGGCCTCCGGCCGCCCGAATCTCGCCGGCCACCGCTTCGTTGTTGTCGCGCTCGTTGGAAGCCACGATGATCTTCATCCCGTCACGGCTCAGCGCCAGCGCGATCTCGCGGCCGATGCCGCGGCTGGCGCCCGTCACGCATGCTGTTCTTTCCGCCATTCAGGCTCCTCTCGGTTTGCTTCGAAAAACTCAATCATAGTAAAAAGAAGGATCTTCCTCCCACATGGCCTATAGCGACCTCAGAGAGTTCCTCCGCGCGCTCGAACGCCACGGCGAGCTCAAGCGGATCCCGTTCGAAGTGGATCCGGTGCTCGAGATCGCCGAATTCGCCGATCGCGCGGTGAAGCAGGGCGGACCGGCGCTCCTGTTTGAAAAGCCGAAAGGAAGCGCCATTCCCGTGCTGATCAACAGCTTCGCCAGCATGCGGCGGATGGAGATCGCTCTCGAAGTGGCCTCGGTCGAAGAGGTGGCCGGACGAATCGCCGAGCTGCTCCAGATGGAGATGCCTCACGGGCTGCTGGGCAAACTCAAGATGCTGCCCAGGCTGGCCGAGCTCGGCAAGTTCTTCCCCAGAACCGTCTCGAGCGGTCCTTGCAAGGAAGTGATCCAGCACGACGGCTTCTCGCTGCTGGACCTGCCCATCCTGCAATGCTGGCCGAAGGACGCCGGCCGGTTCATCACGCTGCCGCTGGTCTTTTCGCGCAATCCGGAGACGGGCAGGCGCAACTGCGGCATGTACCGGATGCAAGTCTACGACGAGCGGACCACCGGCATGCACTGGCAGACCCACAAGCACGGCGCCGAACACTACCGCCGCCT
>JBBIMZ010000627.1:0-2416 GCA_037444135.1 Solibacteraceae bacterium | reverse complement strand
TACTGCTGGTGTGGCTGGTGTGGCAACAAGAGGCGGTCCGGCCAGACCGCGAGGAGCAGGTGCACCGCCTGATCGAGGAGATCACGAAGTCCGGGCGGATCGTCGAGATCGCCGAGCAGGTCTCCGAGCGCGCCGAACCGCCGCGGCGGCTTCCGCCCGGAGACCCGCCGCTGCTCGCTTTCCGGTACTTCGAAGGCAAGGAGCGCCACCGCTTCGGGCAACTCGACTTGATGATGGACGATGCGGGCCATTGATCTGTTATTGACGGCCGCCCTCGCCGCCGGCGCGCAGACGGATTTTCTCGTCGAGGGCTTGAGCCGCTTTGAGCGCGGAGATTACCTCGGCGCGGAGGCGAGCCTCGTGAAGGCGCTCGAGGCGGGCGACGAGCCCCGGGCGCGCGTCTTTCTGGCGCTGGCGCGCGCGGCGACGGGCCGCTGCGAGGCCGTGGAGCCGGCCCTCGATAAGGAGTTCGCCGAAAATGCCGACGCAGCCTTGCGCCGCCTGGCAGGACTGGGGGCGGTCCAGTGCCGTCTGGCGCGCAGCGACTATGACGGGGCCTACCCTTTGGTCGCCAGGCTCAAGCAGCTGGCGCCTTCCGATCCGGACGTGCTCTACCAGGCCGCTCGTCTGCACATGCGGGCGTGGAACGACACCATTTACCAGATGTTTCAGCGCGCTCCGGCCTCCTACCGCGTCAATCAGATCTCGGCCGAAATCTTCGAGATTCAGGGCAAATTCTCCGAGGCCGCGGCCGAGTACCGCAAAGCGATCGAGAAGAACCCGGCCGCTGTCAACCTGCACTACCGGCTCGGGCGGGCGATCCTGATGGAGTCCCACACGCCGGAGGCGCTCGAGAGGGCGCGGCAGGAATTCGAAGCGGAGCTGAAGCTGAATCCCAACGACGCCGTCGCCGAATATCAGGTGGCGCAGATCTTGTTGGCGCAGCAACACGTCTCGGAGGCGGGGCGGCGCCTGGAACGCGCCCTTGCGCTCCAGCCGAAGTTTCCCGAAGCGCTGGTGGCGCTGGCGCGGCTCCTGCTCGATGAGAAGAAGCACGAAGAGGCGATCGCGCTGCTCGAGCGGGCGGTGGAGGCGGCGCCGCGGAGCGAGCCGGCCCGCTACAACCTGATGCGGGCCTACCGCAACGCGGGCCGGATGGAAGACGCCAGGCGCCAGCAGGAAGAGCTCAAGAAATTGCAGCAGCCTCCGGCGGGCGAGTTCACGGAGTTCCTCAAGAAGCTCGGCGAACCGGCGCCGCCGAAACAGCCGTGAAGCCGCTCGGGTGGGTGCTGGCCGGTGTGTGCCTGGCGTGCGCCGGGCGAGGGGGAACGCTGCCTGACTACCGGAACGCCGCCGCCGAGCGCGGGCTCGTGCACGTGTTTCCGAATGGGGGCTCCCAGACCAAGCGCTACATTCTGGAGACCACCGGAAGCGGCGCCGCGCTGATCGATTTCGACGGCGACGGACTGCTCGACGCCTTTCTGGTGTCCGGCGAAGGCTCGACGAACCGGCTCTACCGTAACGAGGGCAAGGGCCGATTCCGCGAGATCACCGAGGAGGCCGGCCTGATCAGTTCGGGCTGGGGCAACGGCGTGTGCGCGGCCGATTATGACAACGACGGATTGCTGGACCTGCTGGTAACCTCGTGGGGTCGCCTGACGCTCTACCGCAACCGGGACGGACGCCGGTTCGAAGATGTGACCGCGAAAGCGGGGCTCGTCCAGCCCCGGCCGCGGTACTCGACCGGTTGCGCTTTCCTCGATTACAACAAGGACGGTCACGTGGATCTGTTCGTGGCGAATTACCTGGCCTACCGAGCGGCCGTCGCCTTCGAACCGGGGGCGAACCCGTACTGCTTCTACCGCGGCATGGCGGTCAACTGCGGGCCGCGCGGCCTCGAGTTCGACAGCAACCAGTTGTTTCGCAACAACGGTGACGGCACGTTCACCGACGTCTCCGAGACCTCCGGCGTGAACCGGCCGGGACAGAACTACTCTCTCGGCGTGCTCGCCGGCGACTTCGACCAGGACGGCTGGCCGGACATTTACGTGGCTTGCGACGTGACGCCGTCGCTGCTCTACATGAATCAAGGCGATGGGACGTTCAGCGAGGAGGGACTGCTGCGCGGCGTGGCCCTGGATGAAAACGGCAAGGCGCTCTCGGGGATGGGCGTGGCGGCCGCCGACTTCGACGGCAACGGCTGGCCGGACATCTTTCGCGGCAACTTCTCCGATGAACGCCAGACGCTGTACCGAAACCGCGGCGGCGGGGAGTTCGACGAGGTGACGGTCGCCGCCGGTCTGGGGCACAACACGCGCTTCGTGGTCTGGGGCTGCGGCTTTTTCGATTTCGACAACGACACGCACAAGGACCTGCTGGCCGTCAGCGGGCATGTCTTCCCCGAGGTGGACCGGCT
>JBBIMZ010000626.1:0-2422 GCA_037444135.1 Solibacteraceae bacterium | reverse complement strand
CGATCCGGCGCTACGCGAATCGGCGCCGCCGGAATTGAGGCCCTATCTGGACGCGTTCCCTCTTCCGAACGGCTCGCAATTTTCACCGGGCGCGGGCCGGTACTCCGCCGTCACGATGAACCGCCGCCGGAGCGATGCGGCGCTGCTGCGCCTCGATCACGGCGCCGGCGGCCCGCTGCGTGTGTTCGCCCGCTATCAGTACTCGCCCCGTTCGGAGCAGCAGCGCGAGGCGGCCGTGCCCGGCGTCGTGACGGATCTCGATGTGCGCGTCCAGTCCCTCACCGCCGCGCTGGTCTGGCTTCCCGGGCCGAAGACGACACACGATCTGCGGATGAATTTTTCCGGCTGGAACACGGCCTCGGCCACCACGACGGAGGCGACCGCCCGGCCCGGGAGCAGCCTGTTGGGGCGGTCTGGCGCGTTGCAAGTCTCCGTCCTGGGCGCGGGCGGCTACGCTTTCGGCCTCTCCGACCGGATGCGGCAGCGCCAGCTTCACATCACGGATTCGCTTTCCCACGTGGGCGGCAGCCACTATGTCCGCTTCGGCGCCGATTACCGGCGGCTGGCGGCCACCTACTACTACCAGCCCTATCGCGCGCTATTCACCTTCAACGGCTTCACACCGGCTTCCGGCGGTCTGCTTTCCGGCTCCGCGGCGGCCGCCGCCATCGTGTCGAGCGAGCCGGCCGCCTATCCGCTGTACCTCAGTTTCTCGCTCTACCTCCAGGACACTTGGCGCGCCACCAGTCGCACGACGCTGACCTGGGGTTTTCGATGGGAGATGAATCCGCCGCCTGACGTGCGCTCGGGGCCGCCGCCGATCGCTCTGAAGGGCTTCGCCGACTATCCCGAAGTGACGCGGATCGATCCCCTGTACAGCACGCGCTGGCGGGACTTCGGCCCGCGCTTTGGCCTGGCCTATCAGCTCGACACCACGCCGGGCCGCGAAATGATGTTCCGCTTCGGCGCGGGCGTGCTCTACGACATCGGCTACGGCTCGGCGGTGCGGGCGTTCGAGGCGGCGCCGTTCGTCAACCAGCGAACGTTCGCCGCCCCGGCATTCCCGCTCGCCCCGGATCGTCTCGAGCCGATGGCCCTGCCCGCCACGCGGCCCTACGGTCTGGTGAGCGCGGCCGAGCCGGACCTGCGCGCTCCCCGGGCTTATCTGTGGAACGCCTCGATCGAGCGCGTGTTCGGAGGCGCTCAGTCGTTCGTCGTCACCTACGCGGCCGCCAAGGTTCGCGATCTGCTGCGAGCCGAGACTCGCCGCTCCTACTCGGAAAGCAAGGAGGACGGCTCGGGCGATTACGATCTGCTCCAGGTCGTCTCGAACAAGCCCTCGCTCAATTACCAGTCGCTCCAGGTTCAGTTCCGGCGGTGGCTGTCGCAATCGCTCCAAGCGCAGTTGAGCTACACCTTCAGTCACGCGATCGATTCGGGCGCCTTCCGCCTGCCGCCGCCGGGGCTGGCCGTGATCTTCGAAGACACGCGGCGGGATTCGGATTTCGATCTTCGGCACAATTTCAGCTTCTCGGGTTCGTATGGGTTTCCTTCGCCCGGCGCCGGTCTCGCGCGACGCCTGTTCGGGAACTGGTGGATCGACTGGTTCGTAACGGCGCGCTCCAGTTTGCCTTTCGAAGTCACGGGCCTCGCCACCGAAGCGGTGGCGAAGGCCCCGGTTCGCCGGCTCTACGCGATTGTCCGGCCGAATTTGGTCAAAGGAGAGGCTTTCTGGCTCGACGACGCCGCGGCGCCCGGCGGCCGCCGCCTCAACCCGAAGGCGTTTGTCCTCGCCGGCGGCTATCAGCACGGCAATCTGCCGCGGAACGCCCTCCGCGGATTCGACCTTTTTCAAGCCGACGTGGCGCTGCGCCGGAGGTTTCTCCTGGCCGAAAAGGCTCGCCTGGATTTGTTCGCCCAGGCTTATAACGTCTTCAATCATGCCAACTTCATGAATCCGTCGGCGACCGGAACGGCGTTTCTGGCCAGTCCGATGTTCGGCCTGGGCACGCCCTGGAACGCTCCGGCGATGGGACCGGCGCCGCGCTCGCTTCAGTTTGCGTTGCGTGTTGCGTTCTAACCGTGGAGGTCAAGATGCGCTGCTTGGTCCTGTACTGCATGCTTGCCGGTTGGGTGGCTGCTCCGCGCCCGGCGCACGGACAAGCCGAAGGCGCCGGGAGGGTCTGGGGGCGCATTTCGATCGGAGCGCGCGTCAGCGTGCTGTTCAACGATTTGATGAACACCGAGAGCCTGACGCACTCCACTTCCGCGCCGGCCCTGAAGACCACGACACAGACCACGTCGACCTCGAACCAGCTCGGCGCGGGGGGCACGCTCGAGTTCGCCGTGCTGGACCGCCTCTCGCTGGCGGCCGAGATCTTGTATCGCAAGGCGGGCTATAAATCCAGCCTCGAAATCATCG
>JBBIMZ010000625.1:0-2429 GCA_037444135.1 Solibacteraceae bacterium | reverse complement strand
AGCCACGGCTTTACGATGCTGCTGTCCTACACGTGGGCGCACGCCATCGACAACGTCGGAACCGAATTCGGCGGCGGCACCGGGACTCCGCAAGACCGGCGGTGCCGCAGTTGTGACCGCAGTAACGCTTCTTTCGACATCCGGCACCGCGCGACGATCTCCTTCACCTACCAGTTGCCCTTCGGCAAGGGGCGCAAGTGGATGAGCCAGGGGCACGTCAGCGAGTATCTGTTCGGCGGCTGGCAGGTCAACGGGATCACGACTTTGCAGACCGGCCTGCCTTTCACGCCCTCGCTGGCCAACCCGAACACCAACGGCGCCGGCGGGAGCCGCCCCGACGTCAACGGCAATCCGGTGCTTCCCTCGAGCGAGCGGTCCATCAGCCGCTGGTTCAACACGAGCGTCTTTTCGCGTCCCAACGAGATCCGCTTCGGCAATGCCGGCCGCAACATCCTGTTCGGCCCGGGCCGCGTGAACTTCGATATGTCGCTGTTCAAGCACTTCCCGTTCGGCGAAAGGTTCCGGCTGGAGTTGCGCGGCGAGGCGTTCAACATCTGGAACACGCCGCAGTTCGGTCTGCCCGACGCCACGATCGGCTCGGCGAGCGCCGGGACGATTTCGAGCACGGTCGGCAACCCGCGCCAGATCCAGGTCGGCGCACGGCTGGAATTCTAGCGGGCCGGGAAGGGACGATAGCGGCTCTGCTATCGTCCCTTCTATGAACCGGCGGCAATTTCTCCTGGCGGGTCCCGCGGCTCTGGCGGCGGCGAAAGCGGCGCCTCCGCCCATCGCCGAACCGCACTTCCCGAGCCGCCTCTATCAGTTCGTGTGGCGTAATTGGGAATTGGTCAACGCCTCGCGCATGGCCGAGGTGATCGGCGCCTCCGCGCGCGACGTGCTCGAGCTGGGCGCCTCAATGGGGCTGCCGCCCAAGCGCCGGCTCAGCGAAGACCAGCTCCGCCGGCTCTATATCACGGTCGTCCGCCAGAACTGGCACCTGCTTCCGGAACACCAGATCGTTGCACTGCTCGGCTGGAGCCGCGAGCGGTTCGAGTTCACGCTCAAAGAGGACGACTTTCTGGATCACAAGCTGGGTCCCAAGCCGGACTGTCCTGAGTTGATCTACGCTCCGCCGGGCGCGGACGAGCGGCGGCAGGCGGCGCGTATCCGGCGCGTCCTGCGCGAGGAGCTGGGCGCGGCGCTCGAGGAACGCGGCGAGGAGCTGTTCCAGTTCGTGCGCGACCTCTCCGAAACCCGCTACCCGCTGCTGCGCGATCGCTCGCGGACGGCCTCCTCCGGCCAGATCGACCTCTCGCGCGGCTGGAGCATCCGTTCCCCCCGAGAGGAGCTGCTTGCGGCGGCCGCGCGGCGCCTCCAGGCATATCTGCGCTCCGCCATGGAGGCGGATGTGGGGTTGGGAGATGAGGGCCGCTCCATCCGGTTCCTCGTCGACGAGCGGCGGCTGAGCGGCCGCGAGGATTTCGAGATCGAGGCGGCCGAGACCGAAGTGCGGATCAGCGGCGGAGGGCCGGAAGGCGTGCTCCGGGGCGTCTGCCATCTCCAGGACGAGATGGAGCACAACGGCGGGCCCTTTCTCGACAAGGGAGTGAGGCGCCGAACGGCGCTCTGGAGTCCCCGGTTCCTCTACTCCTATGTGGCGCTCTACGGAGATCCGCTCCTGGAGCCGGAGATCGATCCGTTCCCGGAAGGATATCTGGAAAGGCTGGCGCGTTGCGGCGTCAACGGCGTGTGGATGCAGGCCGTTCTGAGCACTTTGGCGCCCTCCCGGCAGTTCCCGGAATTCGGCGCCGGCGCCGAGAAGCGGCTCGAAACGCTGCGGCGGCTGGTGGCCCGCGCCGGACAGTTCGGCATCCGCGTCTACCTTTACCTGAACGAACCGCGCGCCATGCCGGCGGCGTTTTTCGACAAGCATCCCGACATCCGCGGGGCGCGCTACGGCGACCTCTACTCGATGTGCACGAGCGTCCCGGTCGTGCGCCAGTGGATTTCGGCGAGCCTCGCTCACGTGATGGAGGAGGTTCCCGACCTCGGCGGGTGGTTCACCATCACGATGTCGGAGAATCACACCAACTGCTTCTCGCACGGGGGCGCCTGGGGCAAGGGCGCCCCGGTCGCTAAGGACTGTCCGCGCTGCTCGCGGCGCACCGGCTGGGAGGTGATCGCCGAACTGATCCACGCCTTCCGCGACGGCATCCGAAGCCGCAGCCGGACCGCCGATCTGATCGTCTGGGATTGGGGCTGGGGAGACGAGCTCGCCCGAAACCTCATTCCGCTACTTCCGCGGGACGTCGTCTTTCAGAGCATCTCCGAGTGGGAGCAGCCGGTCGAACGCGGCGGCGTCCGGACGCGCGTGGGCGAGTATTCGATCTCGGTGGTCGGCCCGGGACCGCGCGCGGCGCGCAACTGGG
>JBBIMZ010000624.1:0-2430 GCA_037444135.1 Solibacteraceae bacterium | reverse complement strand
ACACCCCGCGGGAGTTGATCGCGGCGGTCTTGCCCGATGTGCTGGTCAAAGGCGCCGACTGGTCGCATTTCATCGCCGGCAGGGAGGAGGTGGAGGCGGCCGGCGGCACAGTGTTGACCCTGCCGCTCGAGCCCGGCTATTCCACCACCGGCATCGTCGACGAGATCCTCGCGCGTCAACCTTGATTCATCCGGCGATTCGAGATCTGTTCCTGGAGCTCGCCCGGCATCCGGAATTCCAGGGGCTGGTCCGCGATTTGGACGCGGCCCGGGCTGCGGGCGACGCCCGAGCTTTTTCCCTGAGCGGGCTCACCGACACGGCGAAGGCCGTTTACTTGGTGCTGCTCTGGCAGGCCCTCGGGCGGCCGATGCTGGTGATGGTGGGCGATCCGAAACGCGCCGAATCCCTGGCCGAGCTCACCCGGACGTTTTTCGACTTGCTCGTGGCCGACTCCAACGCGCCGCGGCCGGTTCTGATCCCGGCGCTCGATGCGCTCCCGCACCAGAACCTCTCGCCGCACCCGGAAATTTGCGAGCAGCGCGCCGTGGCGCTGTGGCGGCTTGCGGGCGGCCGCGCCTCGATCGCGATCGCACCGGTTGCGGCGGCGCTGCTCAGGGCCGAGAACGCTGAGTTCTACCGCGGCCTGGCGCTCGAACTCGCCACGAGCGAGGAGATGCCTCTCGAGCTGCTGGTGGATTACCTGGAAAGCGCCGGTTACGAGCGCCGCGACACGGTCGAGATGGCCGGCGAATATTCCGTGCGCGGCGGCATCGTCGACGTCTATCCCCCGGAGGCCGAGCATCCGGTGCGGATCGAGATGTTCGGCGACACGATCGAGTCGATGCGGCGGTTCGAAGTGGCGACGCAGCGTTCCATCTTCCGGATCGAGAGCTGCCGGCTGCTGCCGTTGCTCGAGTGGCCGCGCGAGCGGCGCCTGCTGGCCGATCTGGCCGAGCGCGCCGGATTGCGGCACCCGCCTCCGCCCGGGGAGACCTTTCCGGGCTGGGAGTTCTATGTGGCGCTGGCGCGCCCGCGCTCGGGTTCCCTGCTCGAGCTGGCGCCGGAGGCGCTGGTGGCCGTCGTCGAGCCGGAATCGGTCCGGGAGGCGGCCGAGCGGTTCTGGCTGCGGCTCGGACAGTGCGGCGAGGAAGGCCAAGCGCCGGCGGACGCCAACTTCCTGAGCTGGGCGGAGTGGACCGGCCGAGCGGAAGCGCGGCTGCGGATCGAGCTGCGAGAGCTTGAACTGGCCGGTGAGGATGGCGGCGGCCGGCGATACCGCATCGCCTCCCGGCCGTCGCTGTCCTTCCACGGCAACGTGGCGGTGGCCGTGGCGGAGGCCCGCTCGCTCGTCGAGAGCGGCCAACGGGTGGTGTTTTTCGCCCCGGCGGCCGGGGAGCTGGAACGGCTGGCGGACATCTTCCACGAATACGCCGTGCCGTTCCAGTTGGGCCTCGACAGCGCCGAGGGCACGCCCGAGTACCTGCGCGAGCGTGCCTATGTGGCCGGAGCGCTCTCCTCGGTCTATCTAGTGCGCGGCGCGATCCGCCATGGCGCCGTGCTGCCGGAGAGTCGGCTGGCCCTGTTCGGCTCCGAGGATCTGTTCGAGACCTCGGCGATGGTGGCGCGGCCGACGCCGCGCCGGCGTCCCGGAGCGGCGTTTGCGGCCGACATCGGGGATTTGAAGCCGGGCGATTACGTCGTGCACGTCACCCACGGCGTCGGGCGGTTCCTGGGACTGCGCGAAGTGACCCACGGCGGCCAGTCGGGCGACTTCATGCTGCTCGAGTACGCGGGCGAGGACCGGCTCTATGTGCCCCTCACGCGGCTGGACCTGGTTCAGAAGTTCCGCGGCGCCGGCGACGTCACGCCGAAGCTGGACCGCCTGGGAGGGGCCACCTGGAGCCGGACCAAGAGCCGCGTCAAGGCCAAAGTGCGCGACATGGCCGAAGAGCTGCTGCGGCTCTACGCCGAGCGGCAGCTCGCCCAAGGCCATGCCTTCTCGCCCGACAGCAACTGGCAGCGCGAATTCGACGAAGCCTTCGAGTACACCGAGACGGAAGATCAACTGGCGGCCATCCAGGAGATCAAACGGGACATGGAGCGGCCCCAGCCGATGGACCGGCTGCTGTGCGGCGACGTCGGCTACGGCAAGACCGAGGTGGCGATGCGGGCGGCCTTCAAGGCGCTCGGAGACGGCAAGCAGGTGGCGGTGCTGGCGCCCACCACCGTGCTCTGTTTCCAGCACTTCGAGACCTTCAAGAGCCGCTTCGCCCCCTTCCCCGTGCGGATCGAGATGCTCAGCCGCTTCCGCTCCACCCGGGAGATCAAACGCGTTCTCGAGGAGATCGCCGACGGCAAGGTGGACATCGCGATCGGAACGCATCCGGCGCGGTGCCCATCACAACCGAATCTATCTGATCCAGAGTCATC
>JBBIMZ010000623.1:0-2437 GCA_037444135.1 Solibacteraceae bacterium | reverse complement strand
CGGGAGCCGCGGCCGGAGATCTTCTTCAAGGGGACGGCGCGGGTGTGCGTGGGGCCGGGCGAGCCGATCGGCATCCGCTCGGATTCGACCTTTACGGCGCCGGAGCCGGAACTGGCGGTGGTGCTCGGCAGCAAAGGGGCGGTTCTCGGCTACACGCTCGCCAACGACGTCTCGGCGTGGGACATCGAGCGGGAAAATCCGCTCTATTTGCCGCAGTCGAAGATTTACGACGCCTGCTGCGCGCTCGGCCCGCTGATTGTGACCGCCGACGAACTGACCGACCCCTACAACCTCGAGATGACCTGCACGATCACCCGGGGCGCCCAGACGATCTTTTCGGGGAGTGCGAGCACGCGCACGCTGAACCGGCGGATCGAGGTTCTGGTCAGCTATCTGCTCCGGGCCAACTCCGTCCCGGCGGGTTCGGTGCTGCTGACCGGAACGGGGATCATCGCACCGCAGGAGGCGGCGCTTCAGCCCGGCGACGTGGTGACGATTCGCATCCCGGAGATCGGCGAACTCGCCAATCCGGCGCGCATCGTCGGCTGAAACGGGCCCGGCTGCGCATGGCGCGGGCCGCAGGCGGTGTAGTAGAATGAAAAAGCGTGGCCGGAAGGCGCGGACTTCCGGATTGGCTTCCGTAGGACAAGCTCCCACTAGCGACAACGAGGCATTGTTATGTACGCAGTCATCCGAACCGGTGGAAAACAGTATCGCGTGGCGCCCGGCGACTCGATCAACGTCGAGACGCTGCCCGGCGACGTAGGCGCCGAGATCGAGCTCGACGGCGTGCTGGCCGTCTCGACCGACTCCGGCCAGTTGCTCGCCGGCCCGGAGCTGACCGGCGCCAAGGTGAAGGCCACCATCCTGGCGCATGGACGGGGCGAGAAGATCGTCGTCTTCAAGTTCAAGCGCAAGAAGCAGTACAAGCGGACGATCGGCCACCGGCAGAATTTCACGCGCCTCCGCGTCAACGAGATCATCATCTAGGAGCGGACCATGGCACACAAGAAGGGACTCGGCAGCTCGAAGAACGGGCGGGACTCGAACGCCCAGCGCTTGGGCATCAAAGCCTTCGGAGGCGAGTTCGTCACGGGAGGCTCGATTCTGGTCCGCCAGCGCGGCACGCGCTACAAGCCGGGCGAGAATGTCGGCCGCGGAAAAGACGACACGCTCTATGCGCGGGTTCCCGGCATCGTCGTGTTCCGCGACCGCGGCCGTCTGGGCAAGTTCATTTCGATCCAGCCGGTCGCGCAGTCCTGAGCCCTGCGCCTCAGCTCCGGCTTGCCGCCCAGCCGCTGCCCCATCGTGGGATGTTCATCGACGAGGTCAAGATCCGCGTCAAAGCGGGTGACGGCGGCAACGGGTGTGTTGCCTTCCGGCGGGAGAAGTACGTCCCGCGCGGCGGTCCGAGCGGCGGCGACGGAGGTCGCGGCGGCGACGTCTACCTCGTCTCCAGCGAGCACTACAATACGCTGCTGCATTTCCGGTTCAACCCCGAACACCAGGCCGAGCGCGGCCGCCACGGCGAAGGCAGCAACCGCACGGGCCGCGACGGCGCTTCCATCGAACTTCCCGTACCGGTTGGGACGCTCGTCTACGACGAGGAGACCGGCGTTCTGTTGCACGATTTCACCCGGCCGGGCGAGCGCGTTCTGGTCGCCCGCGGCGGCCGCGGCGGTAGGGGCAACGCCCGGTTTGCGACCTCCACGCATCAGGCACCGACGGAACACGAACCGGGCTTTCCCGGCGAAGAGAAGCACCTCCGGCTCGAGTTGAAGCTCCTGGCTGACGTGGGTCTGGTCGGCTTTCCGAATGCCGGCAAGTCGACCTTGATCTCACGCATCTCGGCGGCCCGACCGAAAATCGCCGACTACCCGTTCACGACGCTCGAGCCGCACCTGGGCGTCGTCGAGGCCGGCGAGGGTCGCTCGTTCGTCGTCGCCGACATTCCGGGCCTGATCGAGGGAGCGCACGAGGGGCACGGCCTCGGGACGCGCTTTCTGCGCCACATCGAGCGCACGCGGTTGCTCGTCCATCTGGTCGACGTTTCCGCGGCCACCGGGCGCGATCCGGCCCATGACTTCGAAGTGATCCTGCGCGAGCTGGCGAGCTTAAGCCCGGCGCTCGCCGCCAAGCCGATGCTCGTGGCGGCCAGCAAGATCGATATTGCCCAGGATCCGGTGCGCGTAGAATCGGTCGCGCGCCTCGCGCAGGAAAAAGGCCTGCCCTTCCTGGCCATTTCGAGCGTGACAGGAGAGGGCATTGCGGCGCTGGTGCACGCCATGGCGGAGCGGGTGCTCGCGCCGGCGGCCACGCGCCCCTGAGCGCTCTTACGCCGAGCGCTCCAAAACGAAATCAAGCCGTGTCACCTGGCCCGCTCTGACCACCGCCTCTTTGACCGCACCGCGGTATCCTGCGGCCGAGACCGAGATCT
>JBBIMZ010000622.1:0-2445 GCA_037444135.1 Solibacteraceae bacterium | reverse complement strand
CGAAGCGGAGGTGCTCGAAGCACTTGGCCCAGCGCGTGTGGTGGGGCAGGATGCCGGCGTGGAGCATGTCGGGGTTGGTGAGGACGATGCGGGCGCGCTCGCGGACGGCCTTGCGGGCGTCCTGCGGGGTATCGCCGGCGTTGGTGAAGGCGGCCAGGGGCGAGCCGAGCTCGTGTGCGATGGCGTCGAGTTCGTGGAGCTGGTCCATGGCGAGCGCCTTGGTGGGGAACAGGTAGAAGGCGCGCAGGTCGGGCTCGGCGAGGAGGCGGTTCAAGACGGGCAGGTTGTAGCAGAGCGTTTTGCCGCTGGCGGTGGGAGTGACGACGACGACGTTGCGGCCGGCGCGGACGTGCTCAAAGGCTTCGGCCTGGTGGGTATAGAGCTGCTCGATGCCGCGGCGGGCGAGGGCGGCGCGCAGGCGGGGGTCGACGGTTTCGGGCATGGGGACGCACTCGGCCGGGCGAGGCGGCTGGCGGCGGATCTCGCGGACGGGCGAATCCGGGGCGGCCTGCCACTGGCGGAGGCGGGCGAGGGCGTGGCCGATGCCGCGCGGGCGAGCCAGGGCGGTCTCGGGGGCCGAGTCGGAGAAGTCGAAGGAGAGGTTCATGGAGGTCTTCGCCTTTTCTTTGCTATGGTACAACGTTTCGGGCGGCGTGCCAAGGGGCGGGCAGGCGGGGCGGATTGGCGGCGGCGAAATTGGGTTCGAATTTGCATTTTTCGATGTTTTTGGGGCGGGGTTCGGGACGCCCTGAGCGGAGTTTGACGATCGAGTGAACCGTCCGAGAGGTGCGCTCAAGGAGCGGCGCGGCTTTTCTCGATGATCTCGCCCAGGCGGAGGCGGGCGCGCTCCCACTCGTCGGGGTCATGCTTCCACATGCCCGGCGTGCCCAGCGGCTCGATTTCGCAGCGGCAGGCGAGAAAATCACGGACGATCTCATCGACCGTGCGATCCGTCTCGGCCCGTTTCCCCGCCTGCGCGGCGAGCCAGAAGTATTCGTAGTCCTGGCTGCCGCGCCGCAACTGTTTCAGGCGGATGCTGGCCACCGGCTGCGCCAGTCCCATGGTCTCGCCGCGATACACCAGCATGCCGTGGCCGTTCTGCACCCGGTCGCCGCGCTCGTCCGGATAGGTTTCCGGGTCCAGCCAGGCCCGCAGCGAGTTGAAGTCGAGCTCCCACAGAGTCCACGAGCCGGCGCGATATTTCCAGGCGATCCAGCCCAGGGCACGGTTCACCAACGGGTCGGCGTCGATCAGCGCCGCCATCGTGTAAAACCAGGGGTCTACGCCCCGGCGGCGGATCTCCTCGACGGTCTCCGGTTCCCAGGAGCCCAGACCGAGGATGGCGATGCGCAGCACCTCGGCCAGCCGCAGCATGGTCTCGCGCGGATACCAGCCATCCACCCGGTACTCCAGCCGCCTGGCCCCGGATTCCTTCAAGAGGCGCCCGTAGTAAAACATCCGTTCGCGCGCCACGTCGTCATAGGCCTCATCCAGACTCAGCAGGTAAACGATGGGGCGCGTCCGGCGCCATTCCGGCCGGCTGTCGAGGTGCTGCTCGAACAGCCGGAAGGTTTTCTTCCAGATCTCGGCATACTCGGGCGTGGGCCCCTGCCTGGGGAGGGCGACCGGCCAGGGCCGATAGAACTTGAACTCCTTGCCGATCCGCATGCCGATGGACATCTTGTACAGGTTCACGGGGAAGGCATCAAACGGGAGTACGAGGATTTCGATCGGGACGCCGGCGCCTGGGCCGCGGTAGCCGTACTTCTCGGTAAAGGCGCTGCCGTCCAGGTACTTGGCCAGGCGGGCGTCGTAGCGGGTCCAGTCGATGGCGACGTCGGTTCCTCGCAGCTGAATCTCGGGCGCATACCCGAGCACGCCCATCGCGAGCCGGTGGCGGCGGATCAACTGGTAGTATGCGAGCTCGAGCTCCTCAGGGAAGGTGTTGATCTCCGTGTCGGTGTGGATGTTGCCCATGACGTGGGTGACTTCGGGCAGCTCGAAATCGAGAACGCGCAGCTCGAGCCGCAACTCTTGGCTCGCCTCGCCGGAGGAGATCCGGATCCGGGACGAGTATAGTCCCGGCGGCGCCAGCCGCCGCTCCGGCGGCACCCAGACGTCGATCCAGAGCGCCTGGTTGCGCTGCCGGTCGCCGATGCCGTTCATCAGGTCGGGAATGTCGAAAGGATGCACGTACATGTGCGGGTACAGGTTCCCCTTCCACCTCCGGCAGGGGAGCAGGGCATCGGCGTAGTAGCCCGTGCCCAGCGAGTATTTCTGGCGGCTCTGGCGCCGGACGCGGACGTACCACTCTTTGAAGAGATCGATGTTGGCCTCGGGGATTCTGGCTCCGGCGGGGCCGACGAGGTCGCCGAGCTCGACCCGCACCGCCGTGAGCGGGTCCTTCCCCGTGCGTTCGATGACAAGCTGGAACGCGACGATTTC
>JBBIMZ010000621.1:2078-2462 GCA_037444135.1 Solibacteraceae bacterium | reverse complement strand
CGCCGGGCCGGTTGAGGAAGGACAGGAGCGCGTCGAGCGTGTGCTCGGTCAGGGCCCGGGCGGCGGCCAGGTTCTGCTGGCGGGCGAGCTGGATCTCTTTGCGCAGCACGAGGACCGCGGGCGGCGCCAGGATCCCCAGCTTGACGCGGCTGGGCGAGATCTCGATCACCTGGATCTCGATGTCGGAGCCGATCAGAACGGCCTCACCGGCGCGGCGGCGGATCACGAGCATGGCGGCTCCTCGGCGGGGAGCGCCAACGGGTGCTGGTGAGAGTAGGGACCCCCGGCTTGGATGACTTGCCGGCCCAGGCGCGCCTTGAGGTTGATCACCACAGGTGCCATCAGGTTCGCGGTCGGCGCGCCGTGCTCGGGGATCGTCACGAT
>JBBIMZ010000621.1:0-2066 GCA_037444135.1 Solibacteraceae bacterium | reverse complement strand
GCAGGACGGCGCCAGGGGCGGCTCCGGCGGGCAGCCCGAGCGCCTCGAGGTCTTCGGACGCCGGCGACAGTTCGAAGGACGGCTCCACGAGAACCGCCGGAAGAGTGATGAAGGCCAGCTCCGGGCGCCGGAGACTTTGTAGGAAGACGACCGGCGCGGTGGCCGGTTGCTCGATCAGGAGGAATTCCCGCTCTTGTTCAAAGGCGGGCAGGCCCTCCGGAAAGCGGATAACCTGCTCGGGCCGATACTCGATCCGGCCGAAGTGCTCCGAGAGGAGTTCCACGCGCCAAGCGCCCTCATGGGAGCTGGTGCGCGGAGACCGGAAGATTTCTCGCGCTTCACCAGGGCATCGCCCGCTTGGTGAGCCGCCGGCCTTTCTCGGCGGCTTCCCGAGTTCCGGAACCGATCATGACGCCCTCGGCAAGGCGCTCTTCGATGTTGTCGACGGTGACGCCGTCGAGGAAGGCGATTTTGGCCGCTTTGGTGGCGGCCAGCACGCGGGCCCGCGCTTGGGCCATTTGAGGCGGATACGGGGGATCGTGGGCGTTCAACAGCCCGAAGGAGAAGCCCATGTCGCCCGGACCCCACTCGGCGAAGGCGATGCCGGGAACGCGCACGCTCAACTCGACGTTTTCGAGCGCGTGACGGTCCTCGATCTTGAGGCCGAGCAGCAACTCGCCTTCCGGGTTGAGCGGCCAGACGTCGGCACGCCGCAGGTACTCCTGCGGCGAGACGCCCCAAATGCGCGAGGCGTAGCCCTGGCTGCCGCTGCCGCGCAGGCCTTCTCCCAAGCCCGGCGCCGGCTTGTGGAACGGGTAGCGGACGGCCTCGACGAAGGCGCGGACCGCGCCGGGGGTGCGGGCGTGGCAGAGCAGGATGCCGTGAACGCCGGCGGCGAGGACTTGCTGAATGACCCAGGAGTTGACGCGAACGGTCGTCTCGTCGATGCCGGTCACGGGCAGGGTGCAGATGACCGCTGGCGTGCGGTGGCCGCTCCGGGTGGGGCCGCCGTCGGCGAGGCCCCGCATGAACTCGCGAAGCTGGGTCAGGTCGTAGGCGCCGTGCTCCATCTCGTAGTTGATGTAGTCGGCCCAGGTGGCGGCCAGCTTCCGGCCCTCCTCATAGCCGCCGTGCCCGCCGGTGTAGTAGACGGGCTGGCCCTGATCGAGCAGTTCGATCGCCTTGTTGATGCGTTTCGGCGCCGGATCCGCCGCCTGACAGCCCGCTGCGGCGAAGGCGGCCAGCGCCCAGGCCAGTTTCTGGTTCATCCCCTTGATCCCTCCGTAGGCTCGCACTGCGGGCGGCCTCAAGTCGCCTTGACCTCGGCCAGCTTCACCTTTCGGCCCTGATAGAGAGCCAGATTCGCCAGGTGCGGCCCGGCGACGGCCTGCGCCGCGATTTCGACGGTGCACGTGGGTTGTTGCCGCGTCCGCATGCATTCGAGGAAGTTCTGAATGTGGGCTTCGACGGGCACCGGCGCCCGGCCGAGGAAGATCGGCTCCGGGTTCTTGTGCCAGGGCTCGGCGTAGACGGCAAAACCCTGCTCGTCGAGAATCATCGTCCCTTCGTCACCCATGAACGTGATCGACCAGCCGTTCTGATAGGCGTTGCAGTAGTCCAGCGTCCAAGTGGCCATGAAGTCCTCGAACTCGAAGACGGCCGAGAAGACGTCGGGATGCTCGGCCCCCTCCATCTTAGCCACGTAGCCCTGGCAGACGGCTGAAAGCGGCGGGCCGGAGTTGGTGAACCACTGCACGACATCCATCAGGTGCGTGCCCTGGTCGGTCATGTTGCCGCCGGCGTAATCCTTGAAGACGCGCCAGCTGCGGAAGCGCATCGGTTCCAGCTCGCGTTTGGGCGCGCTGCCGAGGAAGCGGTCCCAGTCGAGCTTGCCCGGAAGCGGGGAGTTGTTCAGGGGGCGCGAAGTGTTCCAGTGCCACTGCGGCTTGACGAGCGTGATCCGGCCGAGCACGCCTTCGTCGACCAGACGCTTAGCCCGGTGGATGGACGGGGCGCTGCGGCGCTGCATGCCGATCTGAACGATTTGCTTGGAGGCGCGGACCGCC
>JBBIMZ010000620.1:0-2469 GCA_037444135.1 Solibacteraceae bacterium | reverse complement strand
GATTCAGCTTGACCTGGAGCGTCTTTTCCTCTTCGTTCAGCTCGATCTTGTCGCCAAAGGTTTGGTACCGTTCGGCAATCACCAGGACCGTCACCGTGCCCTGCGGCATCGCCGGAAAGCTCGCCACGCCTTCCTGATTCGTCTTCATCTCCCACTGCCGCTTGATCTTCTTGCCGAACTTCTTGATCGAACGCCCCTCGACGAACCGCACGATCACGCTCGCCCGCGGCACCGGCTGCTCTTTGTGGTTGGTGACTTCGACGCGGAGCCGCGTCATCGGATCGTCGCCCGCCAGCGGCAACGCCGGCGCGGCGAGTGCCAGAACAAGCGCCAATCTTTTCCCCATGTCTCTCAGTATGGCAAAACCGGTTCGCTCTCACGCCACGTCGGGACGGAGGAAGCTCCCACGACGCCCGGCGGCGGCGCAGACGGCCTCGGCGGCCAGATATCCGCTCCTGACCGCCCCTTCCATCGTCGCCGGCCAGCCTGAGCGGGTCCAGTCCCCGGCCAGAAAAAAGTTGGCGAAGCGGGTCTGTGCGCCCGGCCGGCGCTTCTCGATCCCCGGAGCGGGCGAGAAGGTCGCCCGGGCTTCTTTGACCACATGGGCTTTCTCGAGCCTGGCGCGGGCCGCCTGCGGGAGAAACTCGCTCAGCTCGGCGCGCGCCAGCTCGACGATTTCCCGGCGCTCCATCGGCATCAGAGCGCGCGACGCGCTGACGACGACCTGAAGATAGCGCCCCGCATTCTTATTGAAGAACCACTGGATGGTGCGGCCGAGCAGCGTGGCGTGCGGCAGCTCGGTGACCGGGCGGTCGAACCAGAGGTGGATGCCGGTGATCGGCGAGTGCTCCCAGCCGGTCCAGTCAATTCCGAGTTCGGGCGCCAGGGCCGCGACCCGTTCGAAGGGAACGGCGCAGACGAAGTAGTCGGCAGGATGGACGGCCCCGTCCGCCAGGACCGCTTCGGCCCGCTCGCCCGCGAACTCGACTCGCTCGACCGGCGTCCGGAACCGCCACCGCAGCCGGGCCGGCGTGCGCCAGCCCTCGACCCGGTACAACTCGCGCAGCGGCGCGGCCGGAACCCCCATCTCATAAGAATCCCGCGCCGCCAGGAAACCCAGATACATCACCTGCAAGCCGTGAACGGCCGCCATCCGATCGAGCTCTTCGTTGAGCGCGCTCACCAGCACCTGCCTCCAGAACCGTTCCACGGCGCGCTCGGGTTGGCGCTTCTCGCGCAGCCACTCCAGCATGGTCATCGAGCCGAGTTCGGCGCGGCGGCGGTATTCCCGCGACGCCGCCCCAAGCGCCCGCGCAATCGCCCACTTGTCGGCCGGGCGCAGGAAATCGAGCGCAAAGAACGAGCCGGCCAAATGCATCGGCGCCGGCAGGCTCCCGCGGCGGAGCACCGAAAGGCGCCCGCCCGGCTCGAGAAAATAGAACTCCGGGGAAAAGCAAATCAGATGCCCGACGCCGATTCGGGCGTAAAAATCCAGCAGATTCGTGCAACAGCGCAGCAGCACGTGCTGGCAGTTGTCGATGAGCACGGGTTCCTCGCCCGGCCCCGTCCAGGGATAGGAGCTCGCCCGCCCGCCGGGAAAGGCCCGCGCTTCGAACTCTTCGACCTGGAAACCGGCGGCGGACAGCGCCGCTGCGCTCGCCAGTCCCGCCAGCCCGGCGCCGACGACGATCACCTTAGGCATTCAGGCTTTCACACGGCGGCGCTTGCCCCCGCCGCCGCCGTCGGAAAGATGGACTGCCAGCCACGCGCAGATCAGCAGAAACAAAATGTAGACCAGATCGCCCGCGTTCAGCATCTCTTCTCAGTATCCACCCCGGGCGGCGCCGCGGCGAAGCCGGATCGTACTCCTCCGGCGAGGCCCGAGTACTGAACCGTGCTTGGGAGGCGGTTCAGCGCAGTCGACATCAGTACCGCCCGAACTCGTAAGCCGCCTCGAGCATCGCCACGACGTTTTCCGGAGGCACGTCGGCCATGATGTTGTGCACCTGGTTCCAAACGTATCCGCCCCCCTTCATGAAGACGTCGAGCCGGCGACGCACGTCTTCGCGCACCTGTTCGGGACTGCCGTGCGCCAGCACGTGCTGTGTGTCGCAGCCGCCGCCCCAGAACGTGATCTCGCCTCCGAACTCGCGCTTGAGCCGCTCCGGCTCCATGTAGCGCGCGCTGGTTTGCACCGGATTCAGGACCTCGACGCCCGCTTCAATCAGCGCCGGAATCAGCTGGTAGATGCCTCCGCAGTTATGCATGAAGATGTGGGCGCCGCTCAATTGCCTGGCGTAGCTGTAGATTTTCTTGTGGCGCGGCAGGAAGAGTTCGCGGTAGGTTTCCGGCGACAACTGCGGCCCGGTTTGCATGCCCAGATCGTCGCCCACCACGACGAAGTCGACGCAGCCGCGGACGCGGGGCAGCAGGCGGCCGAGCATCTCCATGTGGTGCTCGGCGAGCCGG
>JBBIMZ010000619.1:0-2480 GCA_037444135.1 Solibacteraceae bacterium | reverse complement strand
GTCGAGTACCGCTGCTTCGAGATTCCCGACCGCTTCGTGGTGGGTTTCGGCCTCGACTACCGCCAGCTCTACCGCAACCTGCCGTTCATCGCCGTGATGAAGCCCTGAGCCGGCGGCGGCGTGCCTGTTGAGAAACCGATTGACTGCCGGCTGAACGCCGAATATACTGTCGCCAGGAGGTCTGGAGATGCTCACTGGCCTGCTGGTTCGTTTTCTGCTCCGACTGGGTTGGGTTGCCGCTCTCGTTTCAGTGGCCCTGGCTCAGTACGGGACCGGAATCATTCTGGGCACGATCACCGACCCGTCCGGCGCCGTGATTCCCGGCGCCACCGTCGAGGCCCGAAACAACGCCACTAACGAGACCCGGACCTACGTCACCGACGAGACGGGCAACTACCGCTTCACGGCCCTGCCGAGCGGCACCTACACGATCACGGCCACGGCCGGCGGCTTCCGCACGGCCACGGTCTCCGACGTCGTGCTGCGCGTCAACACGCAGGTCCGGGCCGACATCCGCATGGAAATCGGCGCGGCGGCGGAGACGGTTCAGGTGGCGGCGGCGATCCCGCAGTTGCAAACCGACACCGCTGCGCTCGGCACGGTCATCGACAGCCGGACGATCCTCGAGCTCCCGCTGAACGCGCGCAACTTCTTCGACTTGGCGGCTCTCACTCCCGGGGCGCTCAAGACCTGGGGCGCCTCGAGCGTCATGGACGAGCGCTCGATCGAGATCGGCGGCATTCGCAATATCTCGACCAACGCCATGCTGGACGGCGTGGATTTTTCGGTCGCCAACATCAACAACCCGGCCATCGCCCTGTCGCTCGACGTGATCGAGGAGTTCAAGGTCCAGGTGAATTTTATGGACGCCTCTTACGGCCACGGCGCCGCGGGCATCGACATGGTGACCAAGCGCGGTTCGAACGAATTCCACGGCACCGCCTACGACTTTGTCCGCAACCGGGCCTTTCAGGCCGGCCAGTTCTTCCGGCCCCCGGCCGGCGCGCCCCGCTTCAGCTATAACCAGTTCGGCGCCGCCGCCGGCGGTCCCATCGTCAAGAACAAGCTGTTCTACTACGGCAACTACGAAGGCCGGCGGCGCCGCACCGGCGTGATCCTCCAGGGGCTGGTGCCGACGCCGGAGATGCACCGGGGCGACTTTTCCAAACTGGGCAAGCCCGTCCGCGACCGGTTCGCGGGCAACCAGCCCTTTCCCGGCAACCAGATCCCGGAAAGCCGGTGGGACCGCATCTCCAAACAACTGATCCAGTACTTCCCGGTTCCCAACTTCATCGACCAGCGCCCGGGCGTGAACTTCCTCATCACGCCGCCGGACCGGGAGCGGCGCGACCAGTTCACGGCCCGCGCCGACTACCGGATCTCGGACAAAGGCACGCTGTTCGGCCGTTACAGCTTCGCCGACGACGACCTGATCAACTCCGCCTATATAGTCGGCAAGGGTCTGGTGCGGCCCGACCGCACGCAGAACGCCGCGCTCGGCTATACGTATGTGGCCAGCCCGACCTTCATCAGCGAAACCCGCCTCGGCTTCACCAAGGCCTTTCTCGCCCGCGAGAGCGACGGCGACCGTTATTCGAAAAATTATGTCGCCGAACTCGGCTTGAAGAACCTGGCGCCCCAGCCCGGCGACTACACCCTGCCGTCGATCAATCTGACCGGTTACGCTCCTGGCTTTCCGACCGGGACGAGCGGCTTCGTCGGCTACGGCCTCCGGATCGTGCAGAACAACATCTATTACCGGGCGGCCGAAACGGTGACGAACATCCGCGGCCGCCACACGCTCAAGATCGGCGGCGACATCAGCCGGCTGATGGTCGGCTACGACCAGGGAAGCAATCAGAACGGCATTTTCAACTTCACCGGCGTCTACGCCAACGATTCGTTCGCGGACTTTCTCCTCGGAATCCCGCAATCGGCCCAAGGGGGGCTCGGCAGCATCATCCCCGAGCTCGGCGGCGTGGCCAAGTACTCGATCGGCACCCAGATCCAGTGGTTCGTTCAGGATGACTGGAAAGTCACCAGCCGGCTGACGCTGAACCTCGGTCTGCGCTGGGAGTATTTCCAGCAGTGGCGCGGCCGCCTGGCGAACTTCGATCTGGCCACCGGTCGCCAGTTGCTGGCTAACAGCGCGGATTACTATGTTCCGGGACGCGGCTACTTCCGCGGTTCGGGCGCGCCGCTGCTTCCGGAGCGGCCGATCCGGGACGACAAGAACGACTACGCCCCCCGCTTCGGCATGGCCTACCGCGTCGGCGAGAAGACGACGGTGCGTTCCGGCTTCGGCGTCTTCTATGCGCTCAATCAGGGCGGCCAGACGCTGGTGCCGATGACGAGCACGCCGCCGTTTTTCATGCGCGCTAACCTGACGTCGAGCCCGACCAAGCCGGAACTGTTCCTCTCCCAACTGTTTCCTCCGCCGCACGAGACGACCACCGGCATCACCCAGAATCTCGATCTCA
>JBBIMZ010000618.1:2175-2481 GCA_037444135.1 Solibacteraceae bacterium | reverse complement strand
CGGGCTGGGAGTACGCCGGCGGCCTCGCTTGCTTTGCGCCATCCGGCGAGGCGGGCTATTTCGCCGCGACCGTAGGCGGCAACCGCCAGGCCTGGCGCATCCGCCTCGCCGGGGGCGCTCCGGAGATGGTCACGCGCGGCGACCAGTTTCTCAATCTGTCGCGCGACCCCGACAGCGGCGTCGTGCTCATCAGCCGTAGCACGCCCGCCCAGCCCGAGGAAGTCTACACGGCCGCTCTGGATGAGCTGGCCAAACCCGAGAGATGGATCCGCCTGACGCGCCTCAGCGAGCAGGCCGACGAGTTCC
>JBBIMZ010000618.1:0-2127 GCA_037444135.1 Solibacteraceae bacterium | reverse complement strand
CGACGGCGCCGAGGTCGAAGGCATTCTCGTCAAGCCGGTGGATTACCAGCCTGGACGCCGCTACCCGCTGATCGTGCAAGTGCACGGCGGTCCGGCCGGCACTTCGGCCAACTCCTTCGGGGGCGGCTATTCGACTTATCCGCACGTTTTCGCCGGCAAAGGCTACGCCGTCTTCCAGCCCAACTACCGCGGCAGCAGCGGCTACGGCGAGCGGTTCCGGCGCCAGATCGCCGGCGACTACTTCCGCCAAGGCTTCGACGACATCATGACCGGCGTCGATTTCCTCATCGCCCGTGGGGTCGCGGATCCCGGCAAGCTCGGCCACATGGGCTGGAGCGCGGGCGGTCACTGGTCCAACTGGGCGCTCACGCACACGGACCGTTTCAAGGCGATCGCCACCGGAGCCGGCGCCGTCAACTGGATCTCAATGTACGCTCAGACCGACGTGCAGCCCGTTCGGGAGTTCTACTTCCAGGGCACCCCCTACGACAACTGGGAGCGCTATCGCGCCCTCTCGCCCCTGACCTACATCAAGAACGCTCGCACGCCCACGCTCATCCTCTGCGGCGCCGACGATCCGCGCGTCCCCAACGCGCAGAGCCGCGAGCTCTACATCGCCTTGCAGAAGCTCGGCGTGCCGGTCGAGTACATCGAATTCCCCGGCATGGGCCACGGCATCACCAAGCCGCGCTACCAGCTCGTCAAGATGATGGCCGAGCTGGCTTGGTTCGACAGGTGGATCCTCGGCGCCCCGGGGTGGCTGGACTGGGAAAAGCTGCTGGAAACGCTGCCGCCCGAAGCGCGCCGCCAGGCCCAGTGAAACGCCGCCGGTCTACCTGGAGAGTTAGCGCCGCGGGATGATCCGGTAGGTGCCGCCCGGACGGGTGGTGAACTCGAGGATCCCGCCCGCGAGCTGGAATGGGACCTCGCGACCTTCGGAGAGGACGACCGGTTCGGGCCACGGGCTGGCCACGCGCGCCCGGCCGCCCTTCTCGCTCAAAATCTCGGCCTCCGTCACCGAGTGGCCGTCCCAGGCGGCGCTCACCAGGAAAGCCCCTTTCGCGCGCAGATGGTGAAAGCGCGCCTTGCCCAGGTTATCCGCGTTGGGAAGCAGCCGGATCACGCCGTGGGTGCTCTGGAGGAGGCACTCGTTGATCACCGCGGGCAGCGCGAGGTTCTCCGTCCAGATGCCCATGCGCATCATGAAGTCGAACGAGGTCGAATCGCGGTAGCGGCCTCCGATCTGCCGCACGCGGTCGTTGGCAACGCCGTTGGGGATCTGGCAGTATCGCACTTCGCGTTTGAACCAGTCCAGGTCCAGCATTCCCAGGCGGGCGCGCGCCAGCGGCTGCCAGACGAGGTCGTTGCCGCCCTCGAGGCGCACCGTACGTGCAGTGCGGCGCGCGATCTCGAGCAACTCCGGCCGGCGGTCCAGCCCCACCTGCTCGCAAGGAAACACCGGAGAGAGAGTCACCGGGACGTTATAGACCCACTCGGCCGGCGCATCGACGACATCGAGCCAGACGCGGCCGTACGGGCCCTCGCCTTCCGGATAGGGCGCCAGGTTGTCGCGGATCTCGCGCCAGCGCGCCCGCAGCCCGGCGTCACGGCCGAGGATCTCGGAGGCTTCGAGCATCGCATCCAGCAGGAACTCGGTGAGCGCGATATCGATGATCGGGTCGCGGTTCAGCCGGAAGTCCACCGTCAGGCCCCAGTTCTCCGGCGAAACGCTGGGCGCGATGTGATACTTGCCGTCGTCGCCCTTGCGAACGTACGCGACGAGAAAGTCCGCCGCGGCCTTCATCAGCGGGTAGGCGCGGCGCAGGAAGTCTTCGTCGAGCGTGTACTGGTAGTGCCACCAGAGGCTCTGCACCGTCCACGGCGTCTCGCAGATCTCGTAGCCCCAGGGCGGCACCGGATAGGGGTTGACGTTGCTCGGCACCGGATAGGCCGAGTGGGGAAAGTAGGCTCCCGGCAGGCCGAACTGCACGCGCGCGTTCCATTCGGCCATGGGCATGAGTTTTTCCACGAGGTCGACGTAAGGCAGGTGCTGCTCGGCGTGGTTGCTCGAGAAAACGCCCCAAAAGACCTGCTGCGTGTTGTAGTTCATGTGGTAATCGCCGTGCC
>JBBIMZ010000617.1:1195-2496 GCA_037444135.1 Solibacteraceae bacterium | reverse complement strand
GAGCTGCACTGCATCGGCGCCACGACGCTCGATGAGTACCGCAAACACGTCGAAAAGGACGCCGCGCTCGAGCGGCGCTTCCAGCCGGTGCTCGTCGACCAGCCCTCAGTCGAGGATACGATCTCAATCCTCCGCGGGCTCAAAGAGCGCTACGAAGTCCATCACGGCGTGCGCATCAAGGACTCGGCGCTGGTGGCGGCGGCCGTGCTCTCCAACCGCTATATCTCCGACCGCTTCCTGCCGGACAAGGCCATCGACCTGGTCGACGAGGCGGCGGCCAAACTCAGGACCGAAATCGACTCGATGCCGGCCGAGCTGGACGAGATCCACCGCCGCACGATGCAGCTCGAGATCGAGCGCGAGGCGCTGAAGAAAGAGACCGATCCGGCCTCCAAAGAGCGCCTCGAAAAGCTCGAAAAAGAACTGGCTGACCTCAAGGCCCACGGCGCTGAGCTTCAGGCGCGCTGGCAGACCGAAAAGGAGGCGGTGGCGCGGCTCCGGGCCCTGCGCGAGGAGCTCGAGCAGACGCGCCTTGAGATCGACAAGGCCGAGCGGGCCTACGACCTGAACCGCGCGGCCGAGCTCAAGTACGGCAAGCTGATCGAACTCGAGCGCAAGCTCCGTCAGGAGGAAGAGAAGCTGTCCAGCTACCACGGGCCGCGCCTGCTCAAGGAAGAAGTCGACGAGGAGGACATCGCCGAGGTGGTCAGCCGCTGGACCGGCATTCCCGTTTCCAAGCTCCTCGAGGGTGAGATGCAGAAGCTGTTGCACCTGGAAGAGCAACTCCACAAGCGCGTCGTCGGCCAGGATGAAGCCGTCCGGTCGGTGGCGCAGGCGGTCATGCGCGCCCGGGCGGGCCTGAAAGATCCGAACCGGCCGATCGGCAGCTTCATCTTCCTGGGCCCCACCGGCGTGGGCAAGACCGAGCTGGCGCGCGCGCTGGCCGAAGCGCTGTTCGACGACGAGCGGGCCATGATCCGCATCGACATGTCCGAGTACCAGGAAAAGCACACCGTGGCGCGCCTGATCGGCGCCCCCCCGGGCTATGTCGGCTACGAGGAAGGCGGCCAGCTCACCGAGGCGGTGCGCCGACGGCCGTATTCGGTGATCCTGTTCGACGAAATCGAGAAGGCGCACCCGGACGTCTTCAACACCATGCTCCAGATCCTCGACGACGGGCGCCTGACCGACGGCCAGGGCCGCACGGTGGACTTCAAGAACACGATCGTGATCATGACCTCCAACGTCGGCAGCGTCCGCATCCTGGACTACCGGGGCGAGCTGAGTGGCGGCGAATACGA
>JBBIMZ010000617.1:0-1172 GCA_037444135.1 Solibacteraceae bacterium | reverse complement strand
GGAGCTCCGGCGCACCTTCCGCCCGGAATTTCTCAACCGCATCGATGAAATCATCGTCTTCCACTCGCTCAGCGACGAGCATCTCAAGCAGATCGTCGAGATTCAGATCGCCGGCCTCCGCGCCCGGCTGGCCGACCGCCACATCGAGCTCGAGCTCACCGAGGCGGCCAAGACCCATCTGGTGCGCGTCGGCTACGATCCCAACTACGGGGCGCGCCCGCTAAAGCGCGCAATCCAGCGGGAGATCGAGACGCCGCTGGCGCGGCTGCTGCTCGAAGGCAGGATCCACGATCACCAGGCGGTGACGATCGACTACGACCGCGCTGCGGACCGGCTCGTCTTCCAGCCCGTCGAGGTTCCCGTGGCCTGAAAGCCGGGGGACGGGAGGTTCGCGAGATAATGAGGCAAGCAGGCCATGACACACAAACCAGACCGTTTCGGGATGTTTTTTCCCTCGGCCGCCGAGCCGGCTCAAGAAGCGGTGTGGCGGCCCCGGGCCGATGTCTATCGGACTCGCGACGGCTGGCTGCTGAAATTCGAACTGGCGGGCGTGCAGCTGGACGACGTCACTGTGAGCGCGCAAGGTTCAGGAGTGACGGTCAGCGGCGTCCGCCGCGACCGGCTGGTCGAAGAAAGTTGCTGGCACTACTCCATGGAGATCTCCTACAGCCGGTTCGAGCGGACGGTGCATTTGCCGTGCAACCTCGATTCGGCGCGCCTCAGCCTCGCTTACGAGAACGGGATTCTCTGGGTGCGCGTCCAACTATGAAAGGGGGCGCCTATGAGTGACGAGCTGATTCAACACCTGCCGCTGCTTCCGCTGAAGAACACGGCGTTGTTTCCTCACCTGCTGATGCCGCTGTCGGTGGGCCGGCCGAAATCGGTGCTGGCGGTCGAGGCGGCGCTGGCGACCGAAGAAAAGGAGCTGGCCATCTTCGCCCAGCGGGAAGCCGGCACGGAGGTGCCCGGCAAAGAAGACTTGTACACGTACGGGACCAAAGCCGTCGTGCGCAAGATGGTTCGCCCGACGCAGAACACGATCGAGTTGCTGGTGCTCGGCGTCGAGCGTGTGATGCTGCTGGCGGTCGAGGAGAAAGACGGCTACCTGGTCGCCAAAGTCCGCGTGTCGCCGCAGCAGCGCGAAATGACCGCGGAAACTGAAGCCCTGCAAC
>JBBIMZ010000616.1:0-2504 GCA_037444135.1 Solibacteraceae bacterium | reverse complement strand
ACGGCACGCCGAACAAGACGCGGCGCACCAGGGCGGTCATCACAAAAGCTAGGATGATCCCAGCCCGGACAGCGCCTGCCAGACCTCCCCCGGGCGCTCGGGATCCGGTGGGGGTCGCCGTGGGCGCGCGCAGCGGCCCCGGATTCGTCGCCTCGGTCGGCGGCTCCGGCGCTTCTTGAACCAGCATGACGGCCCTCCGCTCGTCCGGCCAGCTGCCGTAAGAGCTTGCCGTGATCCGCAGCAGCGGGCCCTGGCGGGTCTCGACGCCCGTTCTCTTACCTGCGCCGTCGAGCGTCTCGGCGACGGCGCGGCGGACCTCTTCCTCCGGAAACAGGTCTTCGAAGCGCAGTTCCGCCAGCGGCCGCTCGCCGAGGCGCAACAACAGGCGCAGCGCGCGGTTGGCCGCCAGGGGCGACAAATCGGATGAGACGACGAGCACACCTGCCGGGAGGTTCTCAAAAACCTCCCGCTCGGACCGCAGCTCGGCATTGAGGACGGCCAGGAGCTTGGCCACTTCTTTGTCTGTCCACGCCTGGCGGTCGGCAAATATCATGGGCGGGTACCGCACTATTAGTTTCCCGGCGCCCCGGCGGCGGGGGCAAGGTACTTTTCCGGCAGCCGTCGCGGTACGCACCGCCAGGCTGGCTAGCCCGAACCCGGCCGAAGGAGCCATGACTTCGTGCTACAAATGGGTGAGGAGTCACAGCCATCGTCATGTATGAAGATCTGTTTTCACTCGACGGCAAGGTCGCCGCGGTCGTCGGCGGCGGAGGCGTGCTGGCCGGGGAAATGGCCATGGGCCTTGCCAGTTTCGGCGCCGACATTTGCATTATCGACTTGAATCCGGCGGCGGCCGAGAGCCGCGCCGCAGAGGTGCGGAAGCTCGGGCGGAGGGCGATTGCGGTAGACGGGGACGCCAGCCAAAAAGCCTGTCACGAGCGGGCGCTCGCAGCGATCCTGAAGGAGTTCGGGCGCGTCGATATCCTGATCAACGCCGCGGGGATCAATTCCGGGACGCCCTTCTTTGAGATTACTGAGGAGGAGTGGCACCGGATTCTGGACGTGGATTTAAAGAGCGTCTTCGTAGCCTGTCAGGTGTTCGGCAAAGTCATGGTGGAAGCCGGCCGCGGCGGGTCCATTATCAACATTTCCTCGGTCTCTTCCGGGCCGCCGCTGTCGCGCGTGTTCACCTACAGCGTGGCCAAGGGCGGAGTAAATCAGATCACCCAGTTTCTGGCGCGCGAGTGGGCGCCATACAAGGTGCGCGTCAACGCCATCGTGCCCGGGTTTTTCCCCGCCGAACAGAACCGGAAGCTGCTGACGCCGGAACGGACGGCGCAGATCATGAAACATACCCCGATGGGGCGCTTCGGCGAGCCGAGCGAGCTGACAGGCGCCGTGATCTACCTGGCCTCCGAGCGCGCCTCGTCGTTCGTCACCGGATCGATAGTGCGGGTCGACGGAGGATTCCTTTCGATGACGATTTGAATGCGCGCGGTATTGCTCATGTCGGAAAATTCCACAGCGGGATATGCCCCAAGGGGGGTGCGGTGAGGGTGCTCGCCCTTGGCGCGTGAAGAAAAATGTGGATTGGCCCCGCGATTGCCATATACTAGTAAGACGATCGAGAATGCGTAGCTGAGCCCGGCGCTGGAGCAAGTCGGCGCGGGCTTGCACCAGCAGGAACGCCTTTCAGGTGGCATTACTCCTCCGTGCCACCGGCGGGTCCCCCGCGGGGTGTTCCTGCTGTTTTTTTCGCCAGGCGGAATCAGCCCTTCCAAGCCGAGGGTTTGGCGAACGGGCGCCGGGCGGCTTCAATCTCGCGGCCGCGGACCCAGATCGAGTCGGTGTCCCAGATGCCGAATCCGCTGAGCTCGGCCAGTTCCAGGTACTTGAGTTTGGCCGGGTCGAATCCCATGACCGAAGCGGTTACGGCGTCGACGGCGAGGGCGTTGGCGCCGGCGATGACGACGTTGTAGTGGACGGTCTTGCCGCCCGGGGCGAGCGGACCGTCGCCTTCGACGCCCCAGGAGCCGCCGAGCAGGCAGAAGTCGGCCGGGTGATAGCTGAACAGGTCCGCGGCGATCTCGTGCGGCGCGCCGAGGGCGAACAGGTCCTTCTTGCCCGGCAGGCCGTACTTGGCGCCCGGAGCGATGCCGAGGTAGCTGCCGATGGTGAGGGAGGCGCCGAGCGCGGTGTGGGTCGCCAGCGGCGCCACGCTGATGATCTTGTCGCACTGCTGGATTGTCTGCGGGATGAAGTAGGTCCCCTCGCGGTTCTTCGAGGCGGCGGCGCCGGCGGGCGCCGGCGAGGGTTGGGCCGGGTCGAAGTTCAGGTCCACGATTTCGAACCGGGCCTGTGGGAAGCGTTTGCTGAACTCTTCGACGAGGCGCTCGTAGCTCAACCCGCCGAAGGCGCCGCTCCAGTCGCTGTTCCAGCCGTCGACCGCCTGCCGGGTGCGGCTGCGCGGAAGCCAGCCCTCCGGGCCCTCGACGATCGAAAAG
>JBBIMZ010000615.1:0-2509 GCA_037444135.1 Solibacteraceae bacterium | reverse complement strand
AGTGCGGGTGGATCTCGAGGACGGGGGCGAGCATCCGGTGGAGGATCTCGCCGCGGAGGTTGAGCGGGCGCAGTTCGACGGTGCGCTCGAAGGCGACGATTTCGAGCGGCGGGCAGACGGAAGCGATGTCCCAGCGCGAGTAGCGACCCGGATACTCGTACCCGGAGGAGAGATAGATCCCGCGGCGGGAGTCGAGCTGGACGAGCAGCTCGCCGAGGCCCCGCTCGTAGGGGATCGCCGTCACGGTACGGAGGACGGAAATCCCGCTTCGGGTTTCGTAGCGATCCTGCTGCACCTTCCCCCTTAGCTCCTCAGCATAACACTGCGACTCAGGCGGTCCAGACGAGCGGGAAGCGGATCAGCTCGGCGATGCGGTAGGGGCGGCCGGTCTCGATCGACTTTCGGGCGGCGATGCCGATCAGGCTCGCCATCACTCCGGCGCGGCTTCCGGCGGCTTTACCGAGCGGATCCGGCGTTCCGGGTTTGAAGAGCAGATCCTTGAGCTTGACGTCGGCGCCGCCGTGCTCGCCCTGGCTTGCCTGGACGGTCCAGGTCTTGGTTGCCTTGAAGTTGCGCGTAAGGCGGAAGTCGGCCTCGCCTTCGACTTTCCACGGCTGCCGCTGATAGACGCGCACGTCCAGACGGCCCGTCTGCCCGTTGAAGGCGATGCGCTGGCCTTCGTAGGGCATGAAGGCGTTCAGGCTGTAGCTGAGCAGCGTCCCGCTGGCGTAGCGGACCTCGACCGTCATCGTGTCGTAGGTATCGATCGCGTTGTCCCAGACGCATCCGTCCCGCCGGTAGCCGTCCACGTCCTCGCCGGCGACGTAGAGCTCCATCATGCGGCGGTCCTTGGTGATGTCCCAATAGAAGTCGCACCGGCCGGTGAAAGGGCACTGGCGGCAATGCGTGGAGCGAAAGCTGTTGTTGGCGCCGTAGAAGGCGACGCGGCCGAAGGCGTGGACCTCCTCCGGCTCGGCGTCGAGCCACCAGTTCATCTGGTCGAAGTGGTGCGAGGCTTTGTGACAGAGCAGCGATCCGGAGAAACGCTTCTTGCCGTGCCAGCGGCGGAAGTAGCTGGCGCCGTGGTCGGTGTCGAGGTATTCGTGGAACTCGGCCGAGAGAATCCGTCCCAACTCGCCGCTCATGAGGATGCGTTTGATCTCCTCGTCGGCGTTGCCGTGCCGGGCATTGAAGGTGGTGATCACCTTCTTGCCGGTGTGGGCCTCGGCTTCGAGAATCGCCTGGCATTGTTCGGCTTCGGTGGCGAGCGGTTTTTCGCAGATCGCATTCGCGCCGAGTTCGAGGGCGCGGACGACATACTGGGCATGAAAACAGTCGGTGGTGGTGATGAGGACGGCGTCGGGGTTGGTCTCCTTGACCATGCGGTCGAAGTCGCGGGCGTGGTAGACCGGGGCGTTGGCGCCGCAGTAGTCCGGGGCGCGGGCGGCGCGCTTGAGGTTGATGTCGCAGAAGCCGACCAGCTCGACAAAGTCGCCGTGGGTGCGCATCAGGCTCCGGCCCCAGGTTTCCGTGCCGCGGGAGCCGGTGCCCACCATCGCCAGTCTCAATTTGGACGCCGCCTCGGCCCGGCGGGCGGCGCCGAGCGCGAGAGCAGTGAGGGCGAGCCTACCGCTGTGGCCGAGGAAGGCTCTCCGGTCGAGTGAACCTGTGGTCGAACTCATGACTGCCATTATCCATCCGGCGCGGCGCGGCTCAGCGGGCCCGGTCGAGGAACACCTGGCGGGCCCGAAGAAACAAATTCACGACCTCCTGTTTTTTCTCGGGGGTGGCGAACCTGCCGCGGCGCTCGAGGCGCTCGATGAGCTGTTCGATCCAGTCGGCGTAGAACCGGGCGTCCTCCGGAGAGCGGATCGGCCGGCCGCCGAGAATCACGTAGACGGGGCTGGTGTGGGCGAAGGCCGCCGTGTCGTTGAGGATCGGCCGACGCCACGGGCCGAGGGCGCGGACGGCGACCCAGGAGCTGGCCTCCAGGGTGATCTCCTGATCGATCGTGCGGGCCGGGCCCGAGATCACCGGGCGGCCGTTGACGACGACTTCGATTCGGTCGAGGGGCACCTGGGACCGGACCTCGGCTTTCACGCGGAGCCGGCGCGGGCCGGGCGGCAGGCGGAGCTCGTCGCCGGGTTCGGCGCCGTCGAGTGTGAAGAAGATCACCGGGCCGTTGGAGGCGAACGAGCGGCCGCGCTTGTAGTTGCGGATCCAGGCCTGGTAGTCCATGGGGCCGTCGAGGCGGACGTAGACGCGGCCGCCGCCGGGCGTGTAGTGGTCGGCGACGTTGGTGAACGAGTCGGTTCCGGCGGAGATGGCGAGACGGAAGCCGCAGTTGAGCAGGCGGTGCCAGAGTTCCATGCCGACTTCTTCGGGGTTGTTGCTGACGACGTCGACGGCGTCGACCTGGCCGAGGGCGAGGTCGACGGGCAGTTCGCGGCAACTGGCGCCGGCGAGGGTCGCCTGATAGCCGGGGTGGACGTAGGTGACGGCTCCGCCC
>JBBIMZ010000614.1:0-2512 GCA_037444135.1 Solibacteraceae bacterium | reverse complement strand
CAGGCCAGAAGGCGCTGCTGGCGCTGCTGGTGGGCGCGTGGGCCTACTATCACGTCATGCGCCAGCATTACGGCTTCCTGATGCTTTACAAAGTGAAGAACCGTGATCTGGCCGCGGCCGACAACCGCCTCGACGGACGGTTCCTCTTCCTGATGCTGGTGGCGCCGCCCGTTCACCGCTTTCTCATTCATCATCCCGAGGAGCTCGGGCTGCCGCCGGGCGTCGCTCTGGCCCGCCTGGCGCCCTGGACGGAGGCGCTGCTGTTCGCCGTCGTGGCGCTCGCCGCCGGCGCGTTCCTCCTCCGCCAGATCGGGCGGCTGCGCGCCTCCGAACCGCTGAACCTGCCGAAGCTGCTGCTGCTCGCCGCGGTCATTCCGCTGCACTGGCTCACCTTCGCCTTCATGAGCTGGCGGGCAGCCGTACCCACCATTACCATCGCGCACAACCTCCAGTACCACGCGCTCGTCTGGTTTCACAACCGGAACAAGTACGCCGACGCGGCCGCCCGGAGCCGCTTCGGACGCCTCCCGCACGCCGTGAGCGCCAGCTTGCTTGCCTATGCCGCCCTCGCCCTGGCTTTCAGCCTCGCCTACCGGCTGCCCGGCTACACGCTCGGCCGCATCTCCGAGCTCGCCTTCGGCTTTTTCTGCGGTTTCGGCCTCACGCACTACTATCTGGACAGCAGGATCTGGCGCGTCCGCGGCGACCCGGAGCTCCGCCGCGTGCTCGGCTTGGCATAATCGAATCGGAGCGTTGTGATCTTTCAGGACGCACTCCGCCCGCCGGGCGCCGCCGAACGCCTCGCCACGCGCTACCGCCCTACTGTGCGCTACCTGCTCCAGGTCGAGGTGCACGTGTACGCCTTCTCGATGGCGGCCAACGTCCTGCTGTCGTTCTTTCCATTCCTGATCGTGATCCTGTCGCTGTGCCGGTACGTGCTCGAATGGAAGGCGGCCGAGCAGATGATCTTCCTGGCGCTCCAGGACTATTTCCCGGATCAGCTCGGCGAGTTTCTCCGCCGGAACCTGGCGGCCACCGTCGCCAGCCGCGGGCCGTTCCAACTCGTCTCCATCCTGCTGCTGCTGTACACGGCCAACGGCATCTTCGAACCGCTCGAAGTAGCTTTGAACCGCGCCTGGGGCATCGCGACGAACCGCAGCTATTTCCGCAACCAGCTCATCAGTCTGGCGCTGATCTTCGTCTGCGGCGGCCTGGCCCTGGTGTCGGCCGTGCTGGGGGCCTTCCACCAGGAGTTCTGGGCGCGGCTGGGGTTCCTCGGCCCGGAGTGGTCGCGGGCGATCGCGCTGACGGCCTTCAAGACGGCCATGGTTCCGGCTTTGATCCTGCTGCTGGTGCTCGTCTACTGGGTGCTGCCGAACGGGCGCGTTCCGGTCCGGCCGCTCGTGCCGGTGGCGATCGCCGTCGGGCTCTCGCTCGAGGCGCTCAAGTACGCCGTCCTGCTGCTGTGGCCGTGGCTGCAGCGCAAGCTCGAGATGGAGTACGGGCCGTTCCGCTATTCCGTCACCATCATTCTGTGGGCGTTTCTGGCCTCCCTGATCGTGCTGGCCGGCGCCGAATGGGCGGCGCGAAACCGCCAGATCCCGCCGCCCGCCGGAACCGGGGCGGAGCCGTTGCAAACCGCCGCGCCGGACCGATAGACTTGAGAGGAAACGCTCCGAAACATTGACAAGCGAGGTGCTTCCGTGTCCGAGACCCATGAGATGACACGCCGTGAGGTCGTCAAGATCGCCGGCGCCGCCACGGCCCTGGCCGCGGCGAAACAGCTGGAAGGCGCTCCGGCCGTCCAGAAAGTCAAGGCCGCCAACGAAGTCGTCAACTACGCCGTCATCGGGACCGGCGGCCGGGGAACGTACCTGATCCGCCACTTCAACGGCATCGACGGCGGCCGCTGCGTGGCCGTCTGCGACATCCTCGAAGAAGCGGTCAAGAACGCCCAGAAGACCTCGAAGGACAAGCCGGAAGCCTACCGCGACTATCGCGAAGTGCTGGCCCGCAAGGACGTTGACGCGGTCGTCATCGCCGTGCCGCTCTACGTGCACTTCCCGGTCACGCGCGATGCGCTCCTGGCCGGCAAGCACGTCTTCTGCGAAAAAAGCCTCGTCTTCAAGCCCGAAGAAGTCCATGCCCTCCGGGCGCTCAAGGAGCAGCACCCCAAGCAGGTGCTCCAGGTCGGTTTGCAGCGCCGCTACAGCCGCTTCTACCGCACCGCCAAGCAGATGATCGACAAGGGCATGCTCGGCGAGGTGACGCACGTCAAGGCGCAGTGGCACCGCAACCCCGGCTGGAGAATGCGGCAATATCCGGACCGCCAGCGCGAGCGCAACTGGCGGCTGTTCCGCGAATTCTCCGGCGGTCTGACGGCCGAGCTCGCCTCGCACCAGATCGACGTCGCCACCTGGATGTTCGGCCACGAGCCCGAGTTCGTCGTCGGCGTCGGCGGCCTGGACTTCATCCGCGACGGCCGCGACGTCTACGACTACATCCAGCTCAT
>JBBIMZ010000613.1:0-2517 GCA_037444135.1 Solibacteraceae bacterium | reverse complement strand
TTGCATATAGCAATTTGCGTGCCATTTCAGGCGCTTCAATGGGGCCGCGATCAATTGATCGCGGAAATACGCACCGAACGTACCCACCGCAAATTTCGCGGCGGGCTTCAATGGGGCCGCGATCAATTGATCGCGGAAATAGCGTCCACGAGAACTCTTCGGTTATCAAATAGCTGGCGGCGGCTTTGCGAGCAGTCTGACACCGCCTGGCGTCCTGAAGCTGCGCCGCGCTCGCGTGAGCGCGCCATCTTGCGCCGCGCCAAAGACTTGCCCGGCGCGAGCGGCCCGCCTCCCCGGCCGACCACCCCGCTGCTCGCCGCGCGAACTTGCACATCGTCATCGTGTCACGAATACAGGGTAGTCGTCAATCTCGCCCTCCAGCAGACGCGCCAGCAGGCGGGCCTGAATTTCCAGCAGCCTCCGGTAACTGACGCGGTAATCGAACAGCGGGTGCGTTACCAGCGTGTCCATGCGAAGCTCATAGGCGCGGAAGAACCCTTTACGCCCCTCGGGCGTCAGCGCCACCGCCGGACCCGCCCGCACGAAATCCCGCTCGCTCACCATGCTCATGTTGATCGCGCTCAAGACGGCCGATTCGGCAATCAGCGGCCGGAACGGCTCCATCAGGTCCAGGGCCAACGCGGGGCGCCCGAAGCGCGGCTGATGGTAGAAACCGATGTAGGGATCGAAGCCTACGGCGTAGCAGGCGATGGTCAGGTCCCGGGTGAGCAGGCTGTAGGCGAGCGACAGCAGCGCGTTTACCGCGTCGCGCGGCGGCCGGCGGTTCCGCCCGGTAAAATCGAAGCGGAACGCGACCGGCGAGTCCTCATCCGCATCGGACTTGATCATCCCGGCGAAGTGGCCGAAGTACAGCCGCGCCGCGTTGCCCTCGATCCCCAGCAGCTCGTCGAAATCCCGGGCCTGATCGGCGCGCGCCATCATCTCCTTCAGCTGTCCCAGCACCAGCGCCGGCGGCTCGACGTGGTTGCGCTGCAGCATCGTGCGCTGGTTGCGCACCTTGCCGGCGATCAGCCGCCGGGCCAGCCGCAGCGCGAACCACTCCTGCTCCGCGAGCCGGAATTGAGCCCGGCGCAGGAAGACATTTTTCGCGTTCAGCCCCGTCGTGATTCCATAGAACCAGCCGCTTTGTGAGAAGTAGCAGATCGGCACCCCGGCTTCGCACAGAGCCTGCACCGCCTGCGTGGACAGCTGCACGTTGCCCATGACGTTGACCTGGCAGATCTCGTGGATCCGCACCTCATCTACGAGGGTCTCCTTGTCGCGCACCTGGAGCACGGCGCCGCTCTTGCCCACGCGCATCCCCTGCTTGTTCAAGTAGAGCGGGCGGAGCTCGTCGCGCGGCGTCACGAGCGGCCGGACCGCGGCCGGGGGTTTCCGCGCCGGCGTCTCGTTGTCGAACAGCGACAGTTGCACCGGCTCGGGCGCCGCCGAAGCGAGCAGCGCCGTCTCGTCCGGCAGGCAGATCCCCACCAGCGAACAGCCCGGGCACTTGGGCGAGTCCACCAGCGGAGGCGGGAGCCGCCCGGAGGCGGCCGTCGCCCGGGCTTGCTCTACCGTTCGCATCGTCTCGGCCAGCAGCGCCTCGTCGAAGGCAACGCGCACGCGCTGGCGCGTCCTGGCATAGTAGATCACCCCCTCGTCGGCGCGATAGCCGTTGTCCCGAAGAATCAGAGCCTGCACCGCCAGCTGCACGCGGTCCGCCGGCCAAGCCTCCAGACCGGCTTCGGTCTCCCGCGGCCGGCCGTGCTTGTAGTCCACCGGAGTAACGCCGCCCCCCGAAACCTCGAGCACGTCGATTCGGGCGATCAGTCCGTAGCGGTCGCTGGCGAGCGTCACCGAACGGGTCTTGAACTCCTCCCCTTCGATCTGCTCGGGCGCCGGCAGCCCGCCTTCTCCCTGATCGACGCGCCGGTGCTGGAACTTGCCCTCCAGCGTGTCGGCGCTTTCCCGGAACAGGCCTTCGACCCACTCGTAATAAAACAGCCGCGGACAGTAGACATACTCATTGACCATGCGGGCCGGCAGATACTCCGGAACGGCCTCCTCGCGGCTGTGCGCAAGCGGCGTAGTGTTCATAGCGCTCAAATCACGATACACGGGCTGTCGATCGGCGTGTAAGGCTTCCCGAGCGCCGTGATCACACGCTCGCCGCGCCCTTCCGCCGGCCCCAGGCAGACAAACAGCACCTGATCCTCCTGGTGGTTGATGATCCGGCTGAGCTCCGCCCGACAACGCACCAGATCCGTCTCGGTGAACTGGCACTCGAAGACCGAATACTGCAAGTGATCCCCGAAATTGCGCATCGTCTGAAAGACCTTGCGCAGCCGCTTGTCGTCACTGATGTCGTAGCAGACCAGGTAGGATTGCCGCATAGGAGCCTCAGGCCCGCCAGACCGCCAGCGGCGGCGTCAAGTTGTACTTGACGTTGCCCCCTTCGCCGACCTTGATCCGGCGCGACTCGTACACCACGTGAACCCCGAGCGCCCGGAGGCGGTT
>JBBIMZ010000612.1:0-2517 GCA_037444135.1 Solibacteraceae bacterium | reverse complement strand
ATCACCGACATTAAGACATTTCTGGTGCACACCGCTCCGGTCAGCCGGAATCAGCCCGGCGGGCGGAACTGGTGTTTCGTCAAAGTCGAGACCGACCAGGGCATCCACGGCATCGGCGAGGCCTATTCGGTCGGCCCGGATGAAGCCACGGTGAAGGTGATCGAGGATTTCAAGAGCTGGATTATCGGCCAGGATCCCCGCAACATTGAGTACCTGTGGGCGCTGATGTACAACATGACGCGCTTTCCCGGCGGTTCGGTGGTCAACGCCGCCATCAGCGGCATCGAGCATGCCTTGTGGGACATCGCCGGCAAGGCCGCCGGCCTGCCCGTCTACATGCTGCTCGGCGGCAAGGTGAGGGAAAAGGTGCGCGTCTACCAGAGCGCCGGCGGCAGAGAGCCGGCCGAGGTGGCCGAAAACGCCAAGCGCCTGGTGGAGAAATACGGATACACGGCCGTCAAGATGTCGCCGCACATGCCGGAGACCAACCGCCTGCCGTACAACCAGGTCACGCGCATGGCGGGCCGGCGGGTGCGGGCCGTCCGCGAGGCGCTCGGCCCGGACGTCGACATCGGCGTCGACATCCACGCCAAGTTCTTCGAAGTCAACCGCGCCATCCGCATGGCCAAGGAGATCGAGCCGTACAACCCGATGTGGCTCGAGGAACCCATCCGCCCGGAGAACACCGACGCGATGCGCAAACTGGCCGAGCACGTCGACATTCCGCTGGCGAGCGGCGAGTGCAACTACACCAAGCACGAATTCCGCGAAATCCTGGCGGCGCAGTGCCTGGACATCATCCAGCCGGACGTCTGCGTCTGCGGGGGGCTGCTGGAAATGAAAAAGATCGCCGCCATGGCCGAAGCGCATTACGTGGTGGTGGCGCCGCACAACCCCATGGGGCCCGTGGCCACGGTGGTGAACGTCCACTTCGCCGCCTCGACGCCCAACTTCAAGATCCTGGAATACCACCCTGACGACACCTCCCCGCGCAAGGACGTTCTGCTGGAGCCGCTGATGGTCAAAGACGGCTACATTCCCGTGCCGAACAAGCCGGGGCTGGGCGTTGAACTGAACGAAGAGGCGATCAAGAAGTATCCGCCGCGCCCGTGGCGCCGCGGCTTCGAGTTTCGCGAGGACGGCTCGGTCGCCTTTATTTGAACGCGGCGCCCGGCGTCGTCACGGCAGGAAGTAGCCTTCGCGGGTGCGGATCTCGGCGCGCGGGTAGCGGCGGCGCGCTTCCTCCGTCAACTCGACGCGAAGACGCCGGTACGTCCCCGCAGGGCCCGCGGCGGCAGCGCAGTGCAGACTGTAGCGGGTGCGGATGCTCTCGAGCATGCGGGAAAAGGCTTCGCCGGCGTCGGCCGCCCGCAGCACCTCGCCGCCGGTGGCGCGCGCCAGGCGGAACACGTCCGGCGGCGTAAAGTCGGGGTTTAGGTTCCGGCCGGGCGGGGGCGGCTCGGGAGGTCTGGCATCGGGCGTGACGATAGCATTCAATACCACGTCGGCCTGTAGCAAGGCGCGGAGGGCGTCTTCGTCGGGCGCCTGGTAGTTGAGCCCCGCATTGTCGGTGAGGATGACGATGGCGCGGCGTCCCGGCCGTCCCTCGAGCGTCTTGGCCACATAGCCTGCCGCCGTGACGATCGCCAGGTTGATCTGGGTCCCGCTGCCCAGTCCCGACTCTTCCGGCATCCGGGCCAGGCGCGCCGCCACGGCTTCGAAATCTCCCGTGAACGGCAGGCGCACCGCGGCGTTCCGGCTGAAGTGCATCACCGCGACTTGGTCGCCGGGCCGCAGCGCAGCCAGCGCCCGGCGCGAGGCGGCGGCCATCTCTTTCAGTCGCCGCCGCATGCTGCCGCTGACGTCGAGCAGCAGCAACACCGCAACCGGCTCGGTCTCGTGGCCGAAGTAGACGATTTGCGACGGCGTTCCCTCGTCGAAGACCGAGAAATCCTCCCGCGCCAGGCCGGTGACCAGTCGGCCTCTCTCGGTGACCTGAACATCGAGCTTGACCAGGGCCACCGAGGCGCGGAACAGAGGCGTTTCCTGGGCCAGCGCCGGCGCGGCCCACAGTAGGATGGAAACGAGCCCCATGCGCCACATTATTGCAGGCACGGCCGGCCACATCGACCACGGCAAGACCGCGCTCGTGCGGGCGCTCACCGGCATCGACACGGACCGTCTGGCCGAAGAGAAGCGCCGGGGCATCTCGATCGATCTGGGCTTTGCGCACCTGGAACTTGAAGGCGGCCTGCGCCTCGGCTTCGTCGACGTGCCGGGCCACGAGCGCTTCGTCAAGAACATGCTGGCGGGCGTCGGCGGCATCGATCTGGTGCTGCTGGTGGTGGCCGCCGACGAGTCGATCAAGCCGCAGACGCGCGAGCACTTCGACATCTGCCGCCTGCTCGAGATTCCTCGCGGCTTGGTAGCGCTGACCAAGGCGGACCTGGTCGACCACGAGATCGTGGAACTGGTGCGGCTGGAAGTCGAAGAGTTCGTCGCCGGCTCGTTTCTCGA
>JBBIMZ010000611.1:0-2520 GCA_037444135.1 Solibacteraceae bacterium | reverse complement strand
GCGGCGCGTCCAACGCGCGGAGGAGTCTGCGGTCATGGCAACAGCGCCATTGTAGAATCGCCGCCGCCGCAGCGCAATTGCAATTCCGGCCGGGCGCGGTGGATAATTGCGTCGATACCCATGAAACTCTATTCCAAGGCGCCGTGTCGCGTCGATCTGGCCGGCGGAACGCTGGATATCTGGCCGCTGTACCTGTATCACGACAACGCCGTCACGGTGAACTTCGCCGTCACCCGCTACGCCAGTTGCCGGATCGAGACGCGTGAGGAGCCCACCATCACGCTGCGCTCGCGCGACACGGCGACGGAGGAGACGTTCGCATCGATCGACGAACTGGCGGCGGCGCGGCGCTACCGCCTCCCTTTGCTTGCCTTCCAGCTCCGCTTCTTCCGTCCGGCCTGCGGCCTGACGCTCGAGACCGACTCGGAAGCGCCGGTCGGCGGGGGCATCTCCGGTTCTTCGGCGCTCATCATCGCCATCAACGCCGCGCTGAACCGGCTGACCCGGTCCGGCTATTCGCTCGAACGCATCCGCGAGATCTCACAGAACATCGAATCGCAGATTATCCGCGTGCCGACCGGATCGCAGGACTACTATCCGGCGATGTACGGCGGCGTCAATGCGATCGAACTGCGGCCTGACGGCATCCGGCGCCGGCCCATCCCAGTCGACCTGGAGCAGCTCACTGCACGCGCCGTGCTGGCCTATACGGGCGTGCCGCGCAACTCCGGCATTAACAACTGGGAGGTGATGAAAGCCCACATCGACGGCGACCGCCGCGTGCAGCGCAACTTCGACCAGATCGCCGCGATCGCCCAGGCCATGCGCGCCGCCCTGGAAAAAGCCGATTGGAACGAGGCCGGGCGGCTGTTGCGCGAGGAGTGGGCGCACCGCCGCAAGAACGTTCCCGGCATCACCACCGAACTGATCGACCGGCTCGTGCAGGTGACGCGCAAGGCCGGCGCGACCGGCGCCAAGGTCTGCGGCGCCGGCGGCGGCGGCTGCGTCTTTTTCCTCGTCGAGCCGGACGCCAAAGAGAGGGTGGCGGCGCTGATCGAGCGGGAGGGGGCCGAGGTGCTGCCGGTCCGTGTGGCCGCGCGCGGCGTGCAAGTGAAGCGGGTGTCTCAATAAGCTGGAGGAATGAGCGAGGCGCGGCCGCGGGCTCTGCTCGGCCTGCTCGTGCGGGTCGGGCTATTCGGATTTCTGGCGCTGACCGGCCTGTGGGTCTTCTCCCGCATCGCCTATGTCGCCGGCGATTTTTTCGTCGCGGCGGCGCTCGGCACCTTCGGCGCGGCGGCCACGGCCAACGCCCTGCTGCTGCGCATCTACGAACGCGGACGGCTTGCCGACATCGGCATGCACTGGAATGCGGCCTCGTGCCGGAACCTGCTGGTGGGCGTGGCCGGCGGGGTGGGAGCGGCGCTGGTGACGCTCGGAGTGCCGTTGCTCGCCGGCATGGCCCGGCTGCGCCCGGATCCGGACTACCCCGCCAGTTGGGCGAGCTTCCTGTTCGTCTCGGTGGTGCTGTTGTTCGGCGCCGTCGGCGAGGAGCTGCTCTTTCGAGGTTACGGCTTTCAGGTCCTGCTCGCGGAACTGGGACCGTTTGCGACCATCCTTCCGGTGAGCGTGATCTTCGGGCTGGCGCACGCGGCTAATCAGCACGCCTCGGCGCTGGGCCTGGCGAACACGATCGGCTGGGGCGTCATCCTCGGCGTGGCCTTCCTGCGCAGCGGAGACCTCTGGCTCCCGATCGGCCTGCATTTCGGCTGGAACTGGATGCTGCCGGTCTTCGGCGCGAGCCTCAGCGGCTTTACAATAAGGACAGCGGGGTACGCGATGGAGTGGACGGGGCCGACCGTCTGGAGCGGGGGGGCCTACGGCCCGGAAGGGGGCGTGCTCACTTCCCTGGTGTTGGCGTTGCTGGCCCTGTATCTGTGGAAGGCGCCGATCGAGGGCCAGACGCCGTTTCTGGCGCGCGGAGGGCGCCGGAGATGATCCGCATTCGCATCGAGCGCGCAGGCGCCCTGGTGGCGCTGGCCGCCGCTGGGCTCTGGGCCGACGAGAAGCTCACGCCGGAGCAGCGCATCTGGCTGACGCGCGAATTGACGGCCGAGTTCGCCACCGCCAAACGGGACCTGCCGCGCTCGAAGAAAGCCCTTCCCATCGATGTCTCCGGAAAGCTCGACCAGCAAGTCTGGTCGGACGCCGCCGGCGAGTACGGTCCGGCGGCGCGCGCCGGCGACCTCGTCCAGATCACCAAGGTCGAATACGAGGACAAGCGCCTGGTGCTGGAGATCAACGGCGGCTTCAAAGGCGGCCGCAAGTGGTACCAGCGGATCCAGGTCACCGGCGGGACGGGAGTCCGCACCGTGCCGCTCGGCGGACAGGTCTCGGCGGCGCCGGCCGGCACTTCGATCGCACTCGTGTTTCCCCAGGGCGTGCCGGCCCTCGAGGCCAAGGAAGTCAAGCAGTATCTGGCGCCCCTGCTCGATTTCGAAAAGCGGACGGCCCCCGAGCAGT
>JBBIMZ010000610.1:0-2554 GCA_037444135.1 Solibacteraceae bacterium | reverse complement strand
GCAAGGCAAGCTGGCCGGTGACAGCGTTTCCGGCGAGTGGCAGTTTGATCAGCACAGGGGCGCTTTTACGGGCAAGCGCATCAAGCAGGATTCCTGACCGTGCGCTGCGCCGTCCTACTCCTGGCGGCGTTCGGGGCCGACGGGGCCGACCTGGTCGAAGCGTTCGGTTATCGGTGGCGCGTCCCGGTCGCCTCCGAGTGGCGGGTTATCGGCGCCGGAAGCGTCCAGACGCTGGAGCTGCTGGCGGCCCGGCCATCGCTCCAGCCGCGCCGGCCCGTTCAGTACGCCGTTGCCGAGACGGCGGACTTCCGGCGCGTGACGCTCGAAGCCGAAGTGAAGAAGGAGCCGGCGGGCGCGCGCGGGCGCCGCACATCGCTGATTCTCGTGTACGCCTGGCAGGATGAAGGGCATTTCAACTACGCCCACCTTTCCGTCGACCGGGCCACGGACGTGGCGGTGCACAACGGCATCTTCCATGTCTACGGCGGCGAGCGGGTGCGCATCAGCCCCACCGAGGGGCCGCCGGCGCTCACCTCGGAAGACTGGCACCGGGTGCGACTGGTGCACGACGGGGACACCGGCCGCGTCCAGGTGTGGGTGAACGGCCGGGCGGTGCCTGCACTGGAAGCCGTCGATCTGAGCCTGCGCTCGGGCAAAGTCGGCCTCGGCAGCTTTTTCGACCTGGGCTCGTTCCGGAACGTGAAGATCGACGGCGCGCCGGTGCGGTAGCGTGTGCCGCCCGCGCCGCCGTCCTTGTCGCTCGCCGCCGGATCTGATATAGTCATTGCGAGAATGCGCGGCATTCTCGATGAAGTCGAAGCATCTGTTCCCAGGGCAGGAAAGGATGGTGTCTCGTGAGTTCTAAGAAACCGACGGAGGTTCAAAAAAAGCCCGAGGCCGGATTCTCGCGACGCGGCTTCATTCGCGGCGTGGGGCTAGGCGGAGGAGCTGTCGGAACGGCGATACTTCGAAACGAAGCGGAAGCGGCGCCGCCTCCCCCGGCCACCTTGGGGCCGGGCGAGGTCGCCATTTCCCTCTCGATCAACGGCAAGGAACACAAGTTGAATGTCGAGCCGCGCGTCACGCTGCTGGACGCGCTCCGTGAACGGCTCAATTACACCGGCGCCAAACGGGTTTGCGACCGCGGCACTTGCGGGGCCTGCACCGTCATCATGGACGGCAAAGCCGTCTACGCCTGCTCGGTGCTCGCCATCGACGCCCAGGGCAAGAAGATTCTGACCGTCGAGGGCCTCTCGCAGGGCGCCGAGCTGCACCCGGTGGTGAGAGCCTTCGTGAACCATGACGCCCAGCAGTGCGGCTTCTGCACGCCGGGCTTCGTCGTGGCCGCCAAAGCCTTCCTGGACGAGAATCCGAAACCGACCTACGAGCAGGTCAAGGACGGCCTGGGCGGCAATCTGTGCCGGTGCGGGACCTACATGGGGATCCGCAAGGCGGTGCTCGAGGCAGCGCAAGCCAGGAGGTAACGATGCCGGAATACAAGTGGCCCCCGATGAACGCCCGCCGCATCATGGGCAAGCCCATCAACCGCGTCGACGGGCCGGAGAAGGCCAGCGGCAGGGCCAAGTACAGCCAGGATATCAAGCGCCCCAACATGCTCTACGGCGCGCTGCTCACCTGCCCGCATGCTCACGCGCGGGTGCGCAGCGTCGACGTCAGCGAAGCGGAAAAGATGCCCGGCGTCAAGGCCGTTTCCGTCATGTCCGGACCGGGGACCGAAATCCAGTGGGCGGGCACGGAGATTGCCGCCGTCGCCGCCGAGCGCGAAGAGCAGGCTCGCGATGCGATTCGCAAGATCAAAGTCGACTATGAAGTGTTGAGCGATCACCTCGTCAACGAGGAGGATCTGGCCAAAGCACAGGCCGCCAATCGCGCCAAGCCCGCCGGCGAAGTCGTCAGCGGCGATCCTGACGCGGCGTTCAAGGAAGCCGACGTGGTCTCCGAGGGCGAGTACGGCATTCCGGTGCTGACCCACTGCTGCTTGGAATCGCACGGCCAAGTGGTCGCTTGGCGGGCCGATGAGATCGAGTTCTTCCCCTCGACTCAGGCCGTGGCGGCGATCGGCACGGATCTGGCCAAGGGTCTTGAGGTGCCGGCCGACCGCGTCCACGTCCGCCAGGATCACATGGGCGGCGGATTCGGCAGCAAGTTCCAGTCCGACCGCTGGGGCATCGAGGCGGCGAAAATGTCCAAGGCCGCCGGCGGCCGTCCGGTGAAGTTGCACCTGGACCGCCGCGGCGAACTGGAGATCGCCGGCTGTCGGCCCTCCTTCTTCGGCAAGATCCGCCTGGCGGCCAAGAAGGACGGAACGATTACCGCCTGGGAGTCGACCACCTGGGGCACAGGCGGTTTCGGCGGCGGCGGCTTGAGCGCCCAGTTGGTTCCCTACGTCTTCACCAAGGTACCCAACAAGCGCGTCAACCACACGGCGGTGATGACCAACTGCGGGGGCGCGCGCGCCTGGCGGGCGCACAATCACCCGCAGGTGTCGTTCCTGACCTGCTCCGCCATGGAGGATCTGGCGGCGAAGATGAAG
>JBBIMZ010000609.1:0-2559 GCA_037444135.1 Solibacteraceae bacterium | reverse complement strand
GAGCTGAAAGGCGATGTAGGCGGCATGGCAGGCGATGTGCGCCTGGCCGGCGGCCAGCGCGTTCGAGCGCGGCTGGCGCCGCGATTTGACCGAGTCCAGAAAATCCCGGACGTGGTGGGTCGTCGCCTTGCCGGCCTCCTCGGCGGAAATCGAAGGCCGCTCGGCGCGCAGGTTCTCCGAAGTCTCGATCTTGCCGCCGTCGGCGGTTTCGATCCAGCCATCTTCGCCTTCGTAGCGGATATGGCAGCTTCCGAGGCCGAGAACGCCGCTGTCGCGCAGCACCAGGCGGAGGCCGCTGGCATAGCGGCATTCGATCGAGTAGGGCGTGTCGGCGCCCATGCCGTGCGGCTCGTACTCGACCGGCGCGGTCTCATCGACGCCGCCGGCCCACTGGCACAGGTCCACGGTATGGGAGCCCCACTCCAGAATGCCGCCGCCGTGAAAATCGAAGTAGCCGCGCCAGCGCCCCTTGACGTACTCGGAGTTGTACGGCCGCCAGGGCGCCGGACCCAGCCACCGGTCCCAATCGACCACCTGCGGCGCCGGCTCCGGCTCGGCCGGCAGCCAGTCGTGCCGGGTCAACGGCGCCCAGCGCTTGCCCGGACCGGCTTCGGCGTGCAGCGTGCGCAGCTTTCCCAGGCGGCCGCTCCGCGCCATCTGGTAGGCCCAGATGAAATTGGCGCCGTTGCGCCGCTGCGTTCCCGCCTGATAGATCCGGCCGAGCCGCTGGAACGTATCGGCCAGAGCCCGGCTTTCGGCAATCGTCATCGAACACGGCTTCTCGCAGTAGACGTCCTTGCCGGCGCGCGCCGCCAGCACCGACAGCAGCGTGTGCCAGCGGTCTCCGGTGGCGATCAGCAGCGCGTCGATGTCGCGCCGCGCAAACAGCTCGGTCTGATCGCGGTAGGCGGCGCAGTCGCGGTTGCCGTACTTTTCGTCGGCCATCGACTTGATCGCCTCGCGGCGCTCGTTGCGCACGTCGCAGACGGCCAGGAACTGCACGTCCGGCTGGCTCAGGAACGAGCGGAGCACGGCCGTGCCGCGGCCGCCGATGCCCAGCCCGCCCAGCGTGATGCGGTCGCTCGGAGGCGTCGCTCCGTTCAACCCCAGCACCGAGCCGGGCACCACCAGCGGCGCGGCCGCCGCGCCGCCGATCAGTCGCCTCCGGGTGAGCATTCGCGAATACCTCTTCATTTGGCGTTCCTCAACTTCTTGTGTGGCGGCGCCGAGCGCGCCGGCGGCTTGCGGCGTCCCGCCGGCAGGCCGAGTTGCTCGTCGACGGCGGCCACCAGCGCCTCCAGATCGAAGGGCTGGCCGAGCACCTTCTCGCCCGACTCCGGCGTTCCGACAGACCGGGCCACCAAAAGCGCCCGCAGGCCGGGGCGCTCGGCGCGCATCGCTCGAGCCAGCTCGGTTCCGTTCATTTTCGGCAGGGCCATCTGGGCCACCACCAGGTCGATCGCCTCCGCACGCGCGCGGGCCAGCGCCAGCGCGCGGCGGGCGGAGGCCGCTTCGAGCACCTCGTGGCCCCGGCGCTCCAGCGCTACGCGCATCAGAGTCCGCATGATCTTCTCGTCCTCGACGAGCAGGATGGTGGCCACCGGATCATGATACCTGAATTCACCGGCCCCCCGGCTACGGGCTTCGAGCACCCATCAACCGCTTCGAGGCCTGGCTAGGCGCGGAATTGATGAGGGAAATGGCGGCCTTGTCCGCAAAACATCGCGCCGATTTCACCGAACCGCTGCGCCGTGTCAGCCGCCGGCTTTCGCAGGAGCTCCAGGACTTCCGCAACCGCCTCTCCGAACGCACCCTCGAAGCGCTCGGCGTGACGTTGCGCACTACCGAGATGGGGCTCGAACCGGAAAGTCTTCTCGCCACCCATGTCCGCGTCGGCAGGATCTTCGACCATAACTGGGAACTGATTTCGTTCCTGGTGCCCATGCGCCTGGTTCACCGGGCCGTAAGGAACCACTTCAGGCGCCGGGCCGCTGATGCTGTCTTCGTCAACCTCTCGCGGCTCGCCGCCCACTGGGAGGACATCATCAACGCGCAACTGTCGACCCTGGAGCGCGAAGCGCTCCGCCGGCTGGACGACCTTGTGGCGAGCATCGAGAAGCTCGTCGCCGCTGCCGCGGCCGAGGCGCCGCGCATCCGAGCCGACCTGGAGCGGCTCAACGCGATCCGCGCTGAGTTAGCCCGATCCGAGGGCCCGCAGCGCTGAGCCGCTTCTCCAGCTCTCTGAGCGCCAGCTCGATCTTCCCGCTCGATTCGGGCGTCCGCGCTGCCCACCGCTGCAGACGCTGTATCTGCGCCCGGTAGGCGTCGGCTTCCTCCTCGAACCGGTTCTGTAATTCCAAGAGCGTCTGCCGGGTCCGACGCTCCAGCACACGCCCATAGGTGTTGAAAGCCGCTTGCAAACGCCCACCCGCCGCCGCGCGCGCCGGCGCGCCACCCAAGCCTCGGCGACGCCCGCGACAAGACGGCTGCACCCGTTCTGGATTTGCCGGACCGTGTAGTCGACAACCTTGTTCAAGTCTTCGGCACCGCCAAGGTCGG
>JBBIMZ010000608.1:0-2566 GCA_037444135.1 Solibacteraceae bacterium | reverse complement strand
GCCATTGTCAAGCAGCTCGAAGCCGGAGACCTCCCGCACGAGAAGGCGATCGAGTGCTTCGAGAAGGTAATCGCCCTCAGCGAAGCCTGCCGCCGCCAACTCGAGGCGGCCGAGACGCGAGTCGAGAAGCTCGTCAAGCGCAACAACCGGATCGAAGCCGAACCCTTTCAGCCGAAGGACTCGTGACCGCCGGCTCTGAGCGCTGCCTCCCCGCCATGACGCTTGCCGAGTACCTTGCGGCGCGGCAACGGCAAATCGACGCCGCGCTCGATGCCTGGGTCCCTCCCGAAACCGTTCCGCCTGAGACCATCCATCGGGCGATGCGCTACAGCCTCTTCGCCGGGGGCAAATGCATCCGCCCGATCCTTTGCCTAGCCGCCGCCGAAGCGGTCCACGAGCAACCCGCGGGCGTCGAGAACGCCGCGTGCGCTCTCGAACTCATTCATACCTACTCGCTCATTCACGACGATTTGCCCGCGCTCGACAACGACGATCTGCGCCGCGGCCGTCCCACTTCCCATAAGGTCTTCGGCGAGGCGATCGCCATTCTGGCCGGCGATGCCCTGCTCACGCTGGCCTTCGAGGTGCTGGCCCGCATGGACGGCGTCGACGCCGAACGCCGCATCCGCCTCAGCCTCGAGTTGGCCACCGCCGCGGGGACCGTCGGCGGCATGATCGCCGGTCAGGTCCACGACCTGGAGGGCGAAGGTCGGACTCCCACGGCCGAGCTGCTCGAGCGGATCCACCGCGCCAAGACCGGCGCGCTGCTCCGCGCCAGCCTGCGCATCGGCGCGATCTATGCCGGCGCGGGCGCCGGCGAACTGGACGCGCTCACGCGCTTCGGCGAGCATATCGGTCTCGCCTTCCAGATCGTCGACGACCTCCTCGACGTCGAGCAGACTTCGGAGGCGCTCGGCAAGACGGCCGGCAAGGACGTCGCGCAGCGCAAGATCACTTTCCCGGCCGTCTACGGCGTCGAGCGCTCCCACCGGATGGCGTTAGCCGAACTGGAGTGCGCCCACCGCGCCCTGGCACGATTCGGCGCGCGCGCCCTCCGCCTCCACGAGCTGGCGGACTACATCGTCCACCGCACGGCATGAGCGCGAGTAAGCGGCGGCGGATCGACCAGTTGCTGGTCGAGCGCGGACTGGCCGAGTCGCGCGAGAAAGCTCAGGCGCTCATTCTGGCCGGCCAGGTCCTCGTCGACGGCCGGAAAGCTGCCAAAGCCGGCCATGCGGTACCCGTCGGCAGCCGCCTCGAGGTCCTCGAGCCGCTGCCGTACGTCAGCCGAGCGGGCAAAAAGCTCGAGGCCGCCCTTGACCATTTCGGCGTGGCCGTGGCCGGCAAAGTTTGCCTCGATATCGGCGCCTCCACCGGCGGCTTTACCGACTGCTTGTTGCAGCGCGGCGCCGCGCGCGTCCACGCCGTCGACGTCGGCGCCGGCCAGCTCGCCTGGAAACTGCGCACCGACCCGCGCGTGATCGTCCACGAACGGCTCAACGCGCGCTATCTGCGCCTGGAGGATCTGGGCGAGCGGGTCGATCTGGCCGTCTGCGACGTTAGCTTCATCTCGGCCACGCTGATCGTCCCCGTCTTGCCCGGCGTGCTCCAGCCCGCCGGCGAGATCCTCATTCTCGTCAAGCCCCAGTTCGAAGTCGGCCCGGACCAGGTGGGCAAGGGAGGCATCGTGCGCGACCCGGCGTTGCAGCAGGCGGCCTGCGCGCGCGTCCAGGGGGCGCTCGAGCAGATCGGATACCGGAGCGCCGTCTTTCCCAGCCCCGTCCTGGGCGCCGAGGGCAATCAGGAGTTTTTCCTCTATGCAACCCGTTAGGACCGTCGGCATCATCTCCAAGCCCCACTCGGACCGCGCCGCCGTCATCGTCCCCGAACTGGTCGGGTGGCTCCGCGCGCGCGGAATCGCCTTTCGCTGCGACCAGGAGACCGCCGCCTATCTGGACGGCATTCCGGGCCTGCCGCGCGACCAGGTTCCGGAGGGAACCGAGCTCGTCATCCTGCTCGGCGGCGACGGCACGCTCCTGTCGGCGGCCCGGGCCATCGGCGGGCGCGACATTCCCCTGTTTCCGGTCAACCTCGGCGGCCTCGGCTTTCTGACCGCCATCACCATGGACGAGTTGTTTCCCGAACTGGAGCGCGCCTTGCGCGGCGAACTGCGCATCGGCCGGCGCCTCAAGCTGCACTGCGAGCTGCGGCGCGGCAGCCGGCTCATCGCCGAATACGAGGCGCTCAACGATGTCGTCGTCGACAAGGCCGAGATCGCCCGCATGATCGACATCGAAGCCCGCGTCGACGACCAGCTCGTCTGCCACTACAAGGCCGACGGCCTGATCGTCGCCACGCCCACCGGTTCGACGGCTTATTCGCTCTCGGCCGGCGGCCCGATCATCTTTCCCACCGTCGGGGCGCTGATCATCACGCCGATTTGCCCGCACATGCTCACCAACCGGCCGGTCGTCGTCCCGGACCAGAGCGTGATCACGCTGATTTCCCGCGCCCGCGATCACGCTTCCTATCTGACCGTCGACGGCCAGGTCGGCGAACCGCTCCG
>JBBIMZ010000607.1:0-2594 GCA_037444135.1 Solibacteraceae bacterium | reverse complement strand
GGCGAGCACGACCTGAAGGGAACACTGGCGCGCATTCCCGAGATCCGGCTCGGCCCGGACATCGACTGGCTGGTGGGCGCCGGCGTCGACCCGGCCGATTTCATCCGCCGCCACGGCGCCCGGATCGTTTACGCCCACCTCCGCGACCGGAGGCGCGACGGTGTGTGGGCCGAAGCGATGGGCGAAGGGGACATCGATTACGCGGCCGTTGCCCAGGCGCTCCGCGAGACGGGTTTTTCCGGCCGGCTCGCCATCGAGCTGGCCCACCCGCGCGAGTTCCGTCTCACGCGGCCCCTGCGCGAAAGCTTCCGGATCAGCCGCCGCTATGTCCGGCAAGTGATGGCCTATTGAGCGCGAGGAAGCGCACCATGGCCGCCAGGGCCCGGCCGCGGTGACTGACAGCGAGCTTGCGCTCAGGGGGCGCTTCGGCGAGCGTGCAGCCGAACGGCGGGTAGAAAAACAGCGGGTCGTAGCCGAAGCCGTTTTCGCCCCGCGGCGTTTCGGCGATCCTTCCTTCCACCACGCCGTCGAAGGTCGCAATCAGCCGTCCGCGTTCGGCCAGCGCCACGACACAGACGAACCGCGCCGAGCGGTTCTCGACGCCCCGGAGCTGTTCGAGCAGCAGGCGGTTGTTGTCCTCGTCCGTGGCGCCGGGGCCGGCGTAGCGGGCCGAATGCACGCCGGGCGCCCCGCCCAGGGCGTCCACCACCAGACCGGAATCGTCGGCGAACAGCAGGCCCGGTGCATACGCGCTGTAGTAGACGGCCTTCGCGATGGCGTTGTCGAGGAACGTCTCGCCGGTCTCCGCACATGGCGGGATGCGCTCGAGCGCCGGCAGCGGCTCGACGGTGAAGCGCCCGCCGCCGAAGCGCTCGACGGCGAGGCGAAACTCCCGGAGTTTGCCCGGGTTCGTCGTCGCGCAGAACAACCTCAAGCGGTCTCCAGAGCCCGCCGCTGGATTTCGAGCAGTTCCGCGATGCCGGCGCGCGCCAGCTCAAGCAGCGCGTCCAGTTGCTGTTGCTCGAACGGAGTCCGCTCGGCCGTCGCCTGGACTTCGACGAACTTGCCGCCTCCGGTCATCACGACGTTCATGTCGACCTCGGCGCGGGAATCCTCGTCATAGCAGAGGTCGAGCATCGCCACGCCGTCGACGATACCGACGCTGGTGGCGGCGACGCTGTCCACGATCGGATCGGCGGGGATGGCGCCAAAGCGCAAAAGCTGGCGCACGGCAAGCACGAGCGCGACGTAGGCGCCGGTGATGGCGGCGGTGCGCGTTCCTCCGTCGGCCTGAAGGACGTCGCAGTCGACGATGATCGAGCGCTCGCCGAGCTTGTCCAGATCGACGGCGCTGCGCAGCGAGCGGCCGATCAGCCGCTGAATTTCCAGCGTGCGGCCCGACGGCCGGCCTTTGCTGACCTCGCGCGGCGTGCGCGTCGCCGTGGCCCGCGGCAGCATGGCGTATTCGGCAGTGACCCATCCCCGGCCGGTGCCGCGCAGAAACTGCGGCACGGCTTCCTCGAGCGAGGCGGCGCACAGGACGCGCGTGTTGCCCAGCTCGATCAGGGCCGACCCCTCGGCCGTCATCAAATAACCGGTCTGGAGGCGCACCGGGCGCAGTTCGGTGGGCGTGCGGTTGTCGATTCTCATGAACCTGCCGACTTCAGAATCGCATAGAACAGCAGCGATATCAGGGCGATCCCCGAAAGGACCAGCACCAGGCACGGGATGGCGCCGGCGATCGAACTTTTCTTCTTCTTGCCTTTGGCGGGTTTGAGCTTGGCCATTGCTAACGCGCGGCTCCCCTTTCATGATCTCAGACGGCGGCTCGGTAGAATGGCAGGAGAACGATCGTGCTGCCGCCGGCCTCAGCCCGGACGCCCGCCCAAGGCTCGCTCGAGCGGTTCTTCCAGCTCGCCTTGTTCGGAATGCTGGCCTGCGGCCACTCAGCGATCGCGGCCTCCGGGACGTTGCATCCGGCCGTCGTGGCGCTGACCTCGGCGGTGCTGTTGCTGCGCTTTCTGCTCTTGGCGGGCTGGGTGCGGATCCGGCTCCGCGACCAGTGGATCACCGCCGTCACGCTGGCCTATGTGGGCTTCTACCCGCTCGACTACCTCTATCTGTCCGGCGACTTCCTGCGAGCCACGGTCCACCTGGTGCTCTTTCTGGCTTCGGTGAAGGTGCTCACCGCCGCCAACGAGCGCGACAACGCCTACGTGCTGGCGATCGCCTTCCTGGAACTCGTGGCCGCTTCGATGCTCTCGGCGAGTCCGAGCTTTTTCCTGTGTCTCGGCTTGTTTCTCGCTTTCGCCGTGGCCGCCCTGGCCGCTTGGGAGATGCGCCGGTCGCTGGCGGCGCCCGGGGCGGTCGCTCGCGGGGCGCGGCCGGCGGGCCGGCGCCTGGCGGCGCTTTCCGCCCTCATGACCCTAGGCATTCTGACGATCACCGCCGCTCTGTTTTTTGTGTTGCCGCGGACAGCGCGCGCCGCGCTGCGCCAGCTCTGGCCCGAGCGGCTCTTCCTCAGCGCCTTCTCGAACGAAGTGACGCTGGGAGAAATCGGCGAGATCAAGCTGCAGGGAACCGTGCTAATGCAC
>JBBIMZ010000606.1:0-2600 GCA_037444135.1 Solibacteraceae bacterium | reverse complement strand
GCGGCTTCCACCAGCAGTCCCACCTCCCAGTGCCCGGTGTGGTAACCGAGGGCCACCGGCGTTCCGTCCGGCGCGCGGATGCCGCCGTGAGTGCTCAGCAGCAGGATCTCGGGGCCGCCGAGCCTGTCCGGACTCCAGCCCATGCCGGCAGCCTGCACCCAGCCGAACAGGTCCCCGGAGGGCCGCTCGAGGAGAAACTGCTCCGTGAGCGGCAGGACGCCGCCGGGGCCGGGCGCTTTTGTACGGAGGCGATAAATCGACTCGTCGCGCGAATCGAGCAGTGCTTCCAAGTCGAGACCAGACATGTTTCTCTCTAGGAGCCGGCGGGTTTATGGAACAGATACTCGACCATGCCGCCGGAGGGATTGATGTTGATGAGGTTCAGGCCGAGCCGGCGGTGACAGAAGCGCAGCACTTGCTGGATGGTGGCGTCCTCGTAGGGATAGCCGCCGAGCCAGTCTTTGACGTCGGTCAAAAAGGCCATGCCGCGCCGGGACTGATACGTGCGGATGTGGCGAATCGGATTCCGGCCGCGCGCGAGCCTGGGCAGGATCGTATGGCGGAGGATGTAGCGCCACTCCATCAGGCGCTTCCGCCACTCCGGCGCCCGGTTGTAGCGCCGCTTCACCTCGAGCCAGTAGCCGGACCGGGGGGTGGTCAGATACAGAGCGATGTAGAAGTAGGCGCCCGCTTTCAGGCAGCCGGCCGCATTGGCGACGGCTTCCCACATCCGCCCGGTGTGGTGCAGCACTCCCCATGAGTAGACGATGTCGGCCGGTTCGAGCCGCACCAGAAAATCCCGGTCGAGCACCGAGCCTTCGAGGACCGTCCAGTTGGCCGGAGCGCCGCGGAGCTGGCGCACTCGTTCGGTCGTGCGCACCGAATCCGGGTCCACGTCAAAGCTCACCACGCGCGCGGCGCCGGCTTCCCAAGCCGCCAGCGACGACAGTCCGCTTCCGCAGCCGATGTCCAGGAAATACTTGCCGGCCAGATCCGGCAATTCGAGAAAGCCCAGCATCTGCCGCTGCGCGATGCGGACGCGCTCCTCGGTGAAGTACTTCGCGATGAACTCTTGCCAGTTCTTGCCGAATGCATAGCGCGTCTCGGCATCGGTGATGGCGGTCGGCGAGGACACTGGAGTACCGGAGGCCGGCGGGCCTGAACCTTCAGGATACTCGAAGCCGGGGCCGGCCGCGGCCGGCCCCGGACACCGGGGGTCGGAGCCGCCTACTGGATGACGCCCGCCGTGACGGCGAGGATCGCGTTAATATCGCCGCCGACGTCCAGGCCGTCGGTGCCGGCGTTCCGGTACGGGCTGGAGACGGCAAGCCGATAGTCGTCGCCGGGGAGATCCACGAAGCCGACGGCGCTGAGGTCCGGCGGGAAGTAGTTGTTCGACGGGTATTTGGAAGCGGGCCCGCCCGCCAGCACGTTGCCGGCGAGCACGATATCCGGACAGTAGCGCTGGAACGTCTGAAAACCGGTGCCGGTGCCGCTGCCCAGGATGCCGTAGACATTGGTCGGAGCGATGTTGTTGGTGAAGACGAGCCCGAGACTGGGGATTCCGTCGAACGTCATCAGGTGGCGGTTTTGAATCAGCGTATTGTGGTCGATTACGAGATTCTCGACTCCGGCCAGAACCTGAAACATGCGCCCGTCGCCGCCCCAGACGCTCGAGTCGATGTCATAGAAGAGATTGTCCTTGAACAGGATCCGCCGAGTGAAGCCCTGGTAGCCGCCGTTGTAATCCCGCCCGAGCAAGTTCACACCGGCTCCGGCGTGTCGGATGATGTTGCGCTGGAAGGTCACATCTTCGACCACGGCCCAGGGCATCTGCCCGTGCTGAGTTAGCACCGTGAGGACGATGGCGTAGCCTTGCTGCGCCTGCTGCCAGTTGTTCTCGAAGATGTTCTCTTCGACGAGCACACGGGCTGCGTTCTTGAGCTCAAAGAGGTTCTTGACGATCCAGGTCGTGCCTGCAAAGCTCGGGTGCCTTGCCCACCAGGAGAGGGGTTTGTAGAAGTGATTTCGCCGGATGACGATATCGGAGGGAATGAGGCCGCGAATCGCGGCAAGCGCGCCCCCGAAGATGATATTCTCGCCGGCCCCCTCCAGGTAGTTGTTTTCGATCCGGAACGGCCCGGGGCCGTTCCAGCCGGCGATGGCCTGCGCTTCCTGGTAAGTGCTCTTGAAGTCTTGGAAATAGCTGTTTTCGATGACTGTCTGAGCGCTTTGCAGCTCGACGCCCCGGGCGCCGCCGAGGCGCGGGTCCCCGTGGATGTAAAGGCGGTCCAGCTCGAGATACGACGGCACCTGAGAGAGCGAAGTCTGGGTGCTGGAGCCCAGCCGGATGACCGCGCTGGGGTACATTCCTGGGGGGCTGGAGAGTTCGAGCCCCACCAAGCGGTAGTGGTGCGCGCCCGGATCGGTCTGCACAACCGGCCGGTTGTCCGGTGAGATGAGCTTGGGCAAGCCCGCAAAGTAAGGCGGCGTGACGCGGACGCCGGCCGGGGGAATCTGGCTCGGATCGGCGCTGGTGATTGTCAGGAAGGCCGTCCCCTGCTTGTTGCGGAGCCGGACGAAGCCGCGGAAGACGCCCC
>JBBIMZ010000605.1:0-2603 GCA_037444135.1 Solibacteraceae bacterium | reverse complement strand
GGGGCGCGCCGTTCCCGGAAATTCCGGCTCAGAGGTCGCCGGGCTCCTTCAGATCCAGCTCGGTTTCCTCCTGGCAGCACTGGCACCGGCCGGAGCTGTAGGTGCGGATCGAGCAAACGGCGCACCAGTAGGTGATCAGGAGCCGTTTTTCGTCTTGAAGAACCCACATCGATTTCAAGTGAATCGGGCCTACCCGGAAGCGCCCGTGGCCGAGAGGCTCGCCGACGACTTCGAGCCGGCGCCCGTGAAGGCGTTTGTCGCGCAAGACGGCGAGGGTCGGGGCGTCGCCTTCAAGGCGAACCGGCTCGCCGCCCGGCGGCTTCAGCACGGGGTGGTCTTCGCCGTCGACTCCGAGCAGCCCGCGCAAGGACTGGGCCGGCTGCGCGCCGAGACCCGGCACGGATGCAGTTAGCACGAGGAAAAATGCCCTGCGGTTCACCTTCCCTAGATTGGATGCGCGGCGGCGGCCGCCGGTCGGCAGAAAGTTGCTACGCTGGGACTTGATCGACCCGGATCTGATCGAAAGCAAGCCGCGTGTGTGCGCGGTCAGTTACCTGAACACCGTTCCTCTCGTCTGGGGGATGTTGCACGGCGAGCAGCGGGGCATGTTCGACCTCTCGTTCGCCGTGCCGTCCGAGTGCGCGAATCGCCTCGAGGAGGGGTCCGCGGACATCGGGATCGTCCCGGTGGTGGAGCTGCCGCGGCTCGGCCTGGAGGTGATTCGCGGGACCGGAATCGCCTGCCGCGGGCCTGTGCGGAGCATCCTGTTGGTGAGCCGCAAACCGCTGCGGCAGGTGCGGACGCTGGCGGCGGACCAGGGGTCGCGCACGTCGGTGGCGCTGGCACGGATTTTGTTGGCCGAAGTCCATGGAGCGACTCCCGACGTCAGGCCGATGCCCCCGGTGCTGGAGTCGATGCTGGCGGCCGCCGATGCCGCCGTGCTCATCGGCGACGCCGCGCTGCGGGTCGACGTCGACCGGCTGCCGCTGCAGATCTGGGATCTTGGCGGAGCGTGGGTCGAGTGGGCCGGCAAGCCCATTGTCTTTGCGGTCTGGGCGGGACGTTTCGCGGCGTCCGAGGCGCTCGCGGATGCGTTCGCCGCCTCGTGCCGCTTCGGGCTCGCGCGCCTGGAGGAGATCATCGAGCGCGAGTCCGCCCGGCGGCGTCTGGCGCCCGAGCTGGTCCGCGAGTATCTGACCCGTCACATCTGCTTCGAGTTGGGCGAGAATGAATACGAAGGGCTGGAGCTGTTTCTGGAGCAGGCGGCCCGTCTGGAGACCCTGATGGCGGGGATGCGCAAGCCATGATGATGCGCGAGGAAGCGATCGAGCTGCTCGAGTGCGACGATCTGATCGGCATCGGCATGGCGGTCGATGCGCTGCGGCGGCGGCTCCACCCGGAGGGCGTGGTCACCTACATCATCGACCGCAACATCAACTACACGAACTTCTGCACCGAGTACTGCACCTTTTGCGCCTTCTACCGGCCGCTCGGCCACCGCGAAGGCTACGTCCTGCCCAAGGAGGTCATTTTCGAAAAGATTCAGGGGACGATCGACCTCGGCGGCACCGGCATCCTGATGCAGGGCGGGCTGCATCCGGAACTCAAGATCGACTGGTACGAGGACCTGCTGAGCTCGATCAAGCAGCGCTTTCCGCGGTTCTGGCTGCATTGCTTTTGGGCGCCCGAGATTCTGAACATCGCCGAAGTCAGCGGGCTGCCGCTCGCCGACACCATCGCCCGCCTCCGCGACGCCGGCCTGGATTCGATCCCCGGCGGCGGCGCCGAAATCCTCGACGATGCGGTGCGCCACCGCATCAGCCGGCTCAAGTGCAACACCGAAGAGTGGCTCGCCGTGCATCGCACGGCCCACCGGCTCGGCCTGCGCACCACGGCCACGATGATGTTCGGCTGCGGCGAGACGCTCGAGCAGCGCGTCAACCACCTGGAGCGCGTGCGCCGGCTCCAGGAGGAAACCGGCGGGTTCACGGCCTTCATCCCCTGGACCTTTCAGCCGGAGAACACCTCGCTCGGCCGGTTCGTCAAGGAAGAAGCGACGGCGGTCGAATATCTGAAGATGCTGGCGGTCTCGCGGCTCTATCTGGACAACATCCTGAACGTGCAATCCTCCTGGGTGACGCAGGGGCTCAAGACGTGCCAGGTCGGGCTGCGCTTCGGCGCCAACGACGTGGGCAGCATCATGATCGAGGAGAACGTCGTTTCGGCGGCTGGCGCGCGCAACCGCGCTTCGGAGGAAGAGCTGCGGCGGATCATCCGCGACGCCGGCTTCACGCCGAAGCAGCGCGACACGCTCTACCGGACGTACTTCCTCCAGTGAGACGCGGCCCCGGGGCTGTGGGCGCTCGCGGGGTGGCGGATTGGCGTGGCCACGGGGCCGCCCATGACCACAGGCACGCGAACGGTGGAAACGCCGGGCTTCTTGCGTCGCTCAGCACCGATTTTGCCCGTTGCTGGGTCCGCCGAGTCTCGATCCCGATGCGTGCCGGATGGGTCTTCTTCAACTGGTGAGACGCGGCGACGCTTGAATTGGTGTGGCTGCGGTGATAGAATGATAATCAAGCGATGGATCCTCGAGTGCAGAA
>JBBIMZ010000604.1:0-2613 GCA_037444135.1 Solibacteraceae bacterium | reverse complement strand
GTTACGGAAGCCTACCGGGAAACCGACCGCCTGATGCGGTCGCTCGGGTTGCGCGGCTGACGCTCACGCCTCGGCGCGCGCCGCCTCGACGAGAGCGTGGCGCAGGGCCTCCTCCTGAGCGGCGCCGAGTTTGCCCCCTTCGAAGGTCACGTAGAAGACGTCGATGGCTTTGTGCGCCTCCGTGTCGATCAGAACGACGTCGATGTTGCAGCCGGCCTCCGAGATCGCCCGCGCCAGATCGTAGAGCAGACCGGGCCGGTCCTCGGCGACGATCTCGATCAGAGTCGCGCTTTCCGACGAGAGGCTGTCGAAGGCCACCTGGGGATCGATGCGGCTGCCCCGGCTCGGCCGGAGGCGCTTTGGCCGGGTCTGGAGCAGGTCGCGGGCGCGGATCTTGCGCAGGATGACGCGCTCGAGAGTGACGCACAAGCGCTCGACTTCGCTCGGGTTCAGATCGAGCGTCCGCGCCGGATCCTCGAAGACGAAGGTGTCGACAATCAGACCGCGTTTGTTGGTAAACGCGTCCGCCTTCAGAATATTCATCCCGAATCCCGCCAGCGCCCCGGCGATCGAGGCGAACAGAAAGGGACGGTCGTGCGCGACGATGGTGACGCGGTAGACGCCGTTGCGCCGCTCGAGGTCGACGGCCACGCCGCGCTCGCGACAGCGCCGGGCCAGTTCGAGGTGGCGGTCGATCTCGTCGTCGGAATGGATCCGGAGGTAGCGCACGGGGAGCCCTTCGAGCAGCTCGGAGCGCTCCGGGTCGGCCGAGCGCCCCGCTTCGATCCGGTCCGTCGCCAGTTCGCGGTTCAACTCGTGGTAGGCGGCCAGATAGAGCCGCCAGAGCAGCTCGAGCCGCCACGGCGTCATCGCCGTGGGATTGACGGCCGAGATGTCGGCATAGGTCAACAGCGTCAGGTACTTCAGCCGTTCCACCGTCTCGACGCGTCCGGCGAGGAAGCGCGCCGTGGTGGGATCATCCAGGTCACGGCTCGTCATCGCGGCGGACAAGTCCAGGTGGTGTGCGATCAAGAAGTGCACCAGGCGGCGCTCGCGGAGGGGCAGCTGGATGCGCTCCATCACGCCGGCGACCAGCTCGAGCGACCGCTCGATGTGGCGGCCTCCGGCCTCCCCCTTGCCGACGTCGTGGAACAGCAGCGCGAAGCGGAGCAGGTCCGGCCGTTCGATCTCGCGGGCCAGTTCGGCCAGCCGGGCGCGGCCGGGATCGGCCGCCGAACTCAAGTCATCGAACGCCTGGATCGCCCGAAGCGTGTGCTCGTCGACGGTGTAACGGTGGTAGAAGTCGCGGACCACGAGGCACTCGATGCGCTTCCACTCGGGAAACAGGGTACCGAGCACGCCGGTGGCGTTCATCGCCTCCAGAGCGCAGGAGGCGTACGGCAGGGCCAGCACTTCGAGGAGGGCCGGCCAGTGCGGGCCGCGTTCGGCATAATGCCGCTCGATGAGGTCGAGGGCCTCGCCGATGCGGCGCTCGGTCTCCCAGGCGAGCTTCAGGCGGTGGCGCGCGACAAACCGGAAGAGCCGCAGGACGAGCTCCGGATCGTGGGCGATCTGCGGCGGCGACTTGAGCAACACGCTTTCGCGCAATACGCTGAAATCGGCCGTCGAGAGACGGGACCGCCACTGGCGAAACTCGGCCAGCAAGGAGCTGGAGCGGCCCTCGCTCAACTCGATGGCCCGCAAGGCCGCCCCGAAGACCGCGCGCGCGTGGACGTAGTACTGCCGCATCCACTGCTCCGGCGGCCAGCCGCACCCGAAACCGGCTCGCGCAAGGTCCTCTTGAGCATCGAGGCTGAGCGCGTTGTCGTCCCGCCCCGACCGGAAGTGGAGGAAGCAGCGCAGGCGAGCGAGGAACTCGCGCGCGCCCGCCAGCCCTTCCAGCCACGTCGAGCGAATCAGCGGATCGTCCCTGAGCTGATCCAGCCATACAAGCAGGTGCAGGTCGCGCAGGCCGCCGGGCGACTCCTTGACGTTGGGCTCCAGGTGAAAGATGGTGTCCTGGTGCCTGGCGTGCCGCGGCCGGGCGAGCCGGCACAGATGCTCGGTGAGCGGCCGGCGGCGGCGGCGCAGAAAGTGCGGCAGGCGTTCGTTTAAACGGTCGTAGAGCAGGCGATCGCCGGCGAGCGGGCGCCGGTCCAGCAGGCTGACGGTGAGCTCGACGTTCGCGTCGTCCAGCTCCAGGCACTCGCGAGGCGTCCGCACCGACTGGCTGAGGCGCAAGCCGTGATCCCAGAGGGCGCGCAGGAAGGCCGAAAGCGCCTCGCGGGCGGGGCCGGCCGGGGACCGCTCGACGAGGATGAGCAGATCGACGTCGGAGTGGGGATAAAGCTCCCGCCGGCCGAAACCGCCCACGGCCACCAGCGTCAGACCACGCGGCAGAACCGGCGCCAGATGCTCCTGCCAAGCCGCCAAGACCGTCTGCTCGACCAGATCCGTGCGCCCCGCCAGGACCTCGTCGGCGGCGCCCGTGGCGAGGAACCGCTCCCGGACGGCGCTCCAGTCGGGCTGCCCGCCCGCGGCCGCGCTAGAGTGCGGCTTCGCCACGGTCCTCGTTGCGGATGCGGATCGCATCGGCGATCTCAGAAACGAAGA
>JBBIMZ010000603.1:259-2619 GCA_037444135.1 Solibacteraceae bacterium | reverse complement strand
GACGCCGCCTACGACCAAGTGAGCTACGAGATCGTCGCCAGCCGGGTCAAGCGCGGCTGCGCCGAAACCGCCATCGTCGGCGGATTGCTCGAGATGATGGAGGACTTCTGAGACGTTTCCGAATTTGATAGACTCATTGCCACACGACGGGAGGTGGCCGTGAAGAACTGGGCGCTTGCCTTACTGTTCGTTCCCGCTTGCGCCGCCCAGCAGCTCGAGCTCCGCAATCCGAAGACGACGCCGGAGGACGTGGCGGCCGGCGGCCGCATCTTCCGCTCGCACTGCGCCCAGTGTCACGGCCTGAACGGCGAGGGCGGGCGCGGGCCGGATCTGACGACCGGACGCTTCCGGTACGGCTCGAGCGACGGCGAGCTGCTCAGGACCGTCATGCAGGGCATCGCCGGCACCGAGATGCCGGGCATTTACATGGAGGAGCACCAGGTCTGGCAGATCGTCTCTTATGTGCGCTCGTTGAGCCAGCGGGGCCGGACGCGGACGCTGCCCGGCGACCCCGCGCGCGGGGAGCGCCTGTTTCAGGGCAAAGGCGGCTGCACCGCCTGCCATATGGTCAACGGCGCCGGCGGCCGCCGCGGGCCCGACTTGAGCGACATCGGCGGGCTGCGCTCGCCCGAACATCTGCGCACTTCCCTGGTCGAGCCCGGCAGACAGGTGCCCGGCCGGTGGTGGACGGTGCGCGTCCGCACGCGAAACGGCGGCCAGGTGGCGGGCTTCCGTCTCAACGAGGACAGCTATTCGATTCAGCTCCTCGACGAGAGCGGCGCCTTGCGCTCCTTCCTCAAATCCGAGGTGAGTTCCGTCGAAGTGAGCAAGGAGTCGATCATGCCGGCCTACGGCGCGATGCTCAGCGCCGGGGAACTCGACGATCTGGTGGCGTATCTGTATTCCTTGCGGCGAAAGTGAGGCTCCCATGAGGGGATATCGAGCAACATTTGCGCTGGCGGTCCTGGCGGCCGGCCTGCGAGCAGAGGTGACCTACGAGCGGCTGCTCCGGGCCCAAGAGGAACCCGGCAACTGGCTGACGTACTCGGGCAGTTACGCGAGCCACCGGCACAGCCGCCTCGATCAGATCCACCGGGGGAATGTGTCCGAGATGCGCTTTCTCTGGGCATTTCAGATGCGCACGACCGAGAAGGTGGAGACGACGCCGCTCGTCGTGGATGGCGTTATGTACCTGACTCAGCCGCCCAACGACGTCATCGCGCTCGATACGGAAACCGGCAGGCCTTTCTGGCGCTACCGTCGCGTGTTGCCGGCGCCGATTAACGTCTGTTGCGGCCAGGTCAACCGCGGGCTGGCGATCCTCGGCGACCGCCTCTTTATGGGCACCGTCGACGGCTTTCTGGTCGCGCTGGACGCCCGGACCGGCTCGGTGATCTGGGAGGTGGAGGTCGCCGACCGGCGTACAGGCCACTCGCTGACCGCCGCTCCGCTGGCGCTCAAGGACAAAATCATTACGGGCGTCGCCGGCGGCGAGTACGGCATCCGCGGCTTTCTCGACGCCTACGATCCGCAGACCGGACGTCGCCTCTGGCGTTTCTATACGGTGCCCGGTCCCGGCGAACCGGGACACGAGACGTGGGAAGGCGACTCCTGGAAGACGGGCGGCGCCCCGACCTGGGTCACCGGATCGTATGATCCCGAACTGAACCTCCTTTATTGGGGCACCGGCAATCCTTCGCCCGACTGGAACGGTGAAGTACGCAAGGGCGATAATCTGTACTCCTCGAGCGTCGTGGCTCTCGACGCCGACACCGGCAAACTCCGGTGGTACTTCCAGTTCACGCCGCACGACGTGCACGACTGGGACGCCGTCCAGATTCCCGTGCTCGTCGACGACGAGTTTCGCGGGCGCCGCCGCAAGCTGATGTACTGGGCCAACCGCAACGCCTTCTTCTATGTCCTCGACCGCGTGACGGGCGAATTCCTGCTGGGCAAGCCCTTCGCCAGGCAGACCTGGGCCGAGGGACTGGACGCCAAGGGCCGCCCGATCCGCCTCCCCGGCACGAGTCCGAGCCGCGAAGGAACGCTCGTCTATCCCGGAGTTCAGGGAGGCACGAACTGGTATTCGCCTTCCTACAGCCCGCGAACCGGCCTCTTTTATCTTTCCGTGTGGGAGTACGCGAGCATCTATTTCACCGGCGACGCCCCGTACTCGCCGGGCAACCGCTTCCTTGGCAGCGTTCCCCAAGGCGTGCCCGATGATCCCGGTTCCGGCGCCGTGCGCGCTCTCGATCCGAAGACGGGGGAGATGAAGTGGGAGTTCAAACTCCACAGCACCCCGCAGTCCGGCATCCTGTCGACTGCCGGGGGCCTGGTCTTCGGCGGCGATAACGAAGGCC
>JBBIMZ010000603.1:0-210 GCA_037444135.1 Solibacteraceae bacterium | reverse complement strand
GGGCCGCGACGGGAGGCGTCATCGTCGCGGGCCCGATCACGTACTTGAGCCGGGGAAAACAGCGCGTCTCGATCGCTTCCGGCAGCGCGATCTTCACCTTCGGGCTCTGATCCGGCTCCGCGCGGCGGGCGTTTCCGGCTACAATCAATCGCTTGGTTCCAATGCTGGGGCGCAATTACGGCTTTTTGTCGTCGAATCTGGTGGCCCGAG
>JBBIMZ010000602.1:0-2623 GCA_037444135.1 Solibacteraceae bacterium | reverse complement strand
CGGCGGGCCCCACACTCTCGAGAAGTACCTCTCGAGCGAGTTTGCCGCCTGGCTGTGGGCCTTCGGGCTCGGCAAGGTCGTCAAGAGCGGCGCCGGGCCGTACACTTACACGGCGACGCCGCTCAATCCGGTGACCGACGGCCTGGAGCTGCCCTACTTTTCCTACGTCGAGCAGATCCGTCCGGGCGCCGGCGTCGTGCTCGACAAGATGCTGGTCGGCTGCGCCGTCCAGAGCTTCCGGATCGAGATCCAGCAGGGACCGGGCCGGGCCAACGCCCGCGCCAGCGTCGAGTTCGCCCACTCGGGCAAGATCACCGAGCCGAGCGGGATCACGCTGCCTGCCGCCACCGCCGAGAACTTACTCAACGCGTACTCGCTCGCCTGCACCATCAACGGCGTCGACTATGTCGCCTCGAAGAACTTCGTCTCCCTGACCCTGGGCTGGAACAACGCCTTCCGCGAGGACTCCGACTACTATCCCGGCTCGGGCCAGCAGGACGGCTACCAGATCCGGGGCCGCCTGGAGATCGGCGACCGCCAGCCGAGCTTCGAGTTCACGGCGCGCTTCGCCAGCGGCTCGACCGAGCTGGCCAAGGTGCGCGACCTCACCACCGGCACGGCGACGATCACGCTCACCCGGGATGCCGGCAACTCGATGCAGGTCACCTGGCACAAGCTCGGCTTCAGCGTGGCCGAGCTCGGCGAAACCAACGGGATCGTCACCGTCCAAGTGACCGGTTTGCCGATGTACGACGCCACCAACGGCGTCGTCAGCGCCGTCGTGGTGACGCCGGTGGACGGGATCGCGCAGTGAGGGGCGCTTGTGTCTCTCCCAGAACCGCGGAGACTAACCCTGACGGAAGCGGATGCGATCCGATCCGACGATCCACAGTTGCTGTGCGGGCGACCGCTGCTTCAGGACGCCGATGAGACGTCGCAGTAAGCCGAGCAGGGTCAGCTTATCTTGCCTGTTGGATCGCAGCACGACGATCCCCGGGGTGACGGTGGGCGGGTATGTGAGGGGATTGGCGAAATCCAGGTCCAGCGTAATCAGAATGCGACCTTCCTCGCGACTGCGGCGCGCCACGGTCTCATCGTCCGCGCCAGAAAGTCCTTCGCCGCCGACGGTGTCGGCTTCCCACCCCGCGTCTCGTAGCAAAGCAGCGTACTCGGCAGGCAGATTCTCATCGATCTTGAATCTCACGTGCCTACTTCCAGGGGCAATTCCACTGTTCCTTCGCGCGTCAGTTCCGCGGCATAGGCCAGTGCCGCGTCGATGTCGGCGGCGGTGAGGGCCGGATAGCTACGCAGAATCTCGTCTCGCGGGATCCCAGCGGCGATGTTATCAAGCACGACAGACACAAGGATCCGGGTGCCCCGAATGCATGCCTTGCCATGGCAGATCGCCGGATTCACGCTGATGCGTTCGCGCCAGGCTTCCATAGCCACATTCTACCTACCTGCTCGGTGTCAGCGCACTTCGATGACCCCATCACCCGCTTCCAGGCGGGCCAAAATCCGAGGCCACGTTCTCTCGATGGACGCGATCAAGGCCTGCGTGCGGCAGTTGCCGAGCCGAATCCAAACGAACCGGCCCGGGCTTTCCAGCCGGTCGGCGAGGGGAAGAAGTCCTCGTTTTTGCTTATAATCACGGCCTCGTGCTCGGCGGCGTAGCTCCAGATCCGGCGATCGGCGGCAAGAGCCTGTATGAGATCTCGGGCGCCGAGGCGGCCGACGCCGCGCTGTTCGAGGCGATCCGGCTCGATCCGGACGGGGCCGCCCTCGACGCCGCCGAGGCGGCTAAGGTCAAGGTCACCTGGCACAGGCTCGGCTTCAGCGTGGCCGAGCTCAGCGAAACCAACGGGATCGTGACCGTCCCGGTGACCGGCCTGCCGATGTACGACGCCTCCAACGGCGTTGTCAGCGCCGTGGTGGTGACGCCGGTGGACGGGATTGCGCAGTGAGGCTTCACCGGCCGGCCTCGCCCAGCCACCGCAGCAGACCGGCCATCACACGTTGGAACTGCTCGGCCGAGAGGCTGCCCAGTTTCCGAAGTGCCCACGCTTGCGGATAGGTGGAGACCCCCTGGACCAAAAACGCACCGGGCTTTAAGAAAGGAACGGCGACGGGAACCTCAAACGGAGAGCCTCGCAGCGCAGTCGTGTGCGGCACGACCGTAACAATCGCGCGATCCACCTCACCTGGGGGGACACTGACGATCAACACCGGTCGGGTCTTGGCTGCCATCCCGAGGTCAAACAGCCAGACCTCACCGCGAGCCGGCGGCATCTTCTTCCTCATCCAGGAGGGCGAAGAGCGACTTGCCGGCTTGACCGATCTCCTCATCGCTGAGCGGCCCGGACTCCAGCGGGAACTCGCGGGTCCGCCGCAGGATTTCCATGAGGAACGTCTGTTTCTCGGCAGGCGACAAGGCCTCGAACTCTTCCAGGAGTTGTGCTGCCTGCTTGCTCATAACTTCACGGTAACGCGCGGCCGAAAACGGTCGCAAGAGGCCGCTCCCAGATAATCTCATGTTTGACCCCACCAAGGAATTTCTTGTGAAGATCCTCTCGGGCGCCGAGGCGGCCGACGCCGCGCTGTTCGAGGCGATCCGGCTCGATCC
>JBBIMZ010000601.1:0-2630 GCA_037444135.1 Solibacteraceae bacterium | reverse complement strand
CATCGAGCGCGTGGCCCCCGGCCTGTTCACCGCCAATGCCGACGGCCGCGGCGCGCCCGCAGCCCTGGCGCTCCGTGTGGCGCCCGACGGCGGCCGGACCATGAGTCCCGTCTGCCGGTGCCGCAGCGGGCCGGCGAGCTGCGAAGCCGCGCCGGTCGACGGCCCGCGACCCGGCGAAGAGTTGATCCTGCTATTGTTCGGCACCGGCGTGCGAGGCCGGACCGCGCTCTCTGAAGTGCACGTGACGATCGGCGGTGTGGCCGCCGAGGTGCTCTACGCCGGCCCCCAGCCGGAGTTTCCCGGCCTGGATCAGATCAACGTCCGCGTGCCGCCGGGCCTGGCCGGCCGCGTCGAGCTCATCCTCACCGTGGACAGAGTGGCGGCGAACCCCGTCTTGCTCGAGCTGCGCTGAATCCGCGCCGGATCAGTCCGCCGGCCGCGGCCGCGGCGTGGCGTCGCCTTCGGTGAGTCCCATGGCCCACTTGATGCCCTCGAGCCACATCTTCTGGATGTCCGGCCGGTCCCAGGTCTCCTCGACGTGGCCGAAGCTCGAATAAAAGACCCGCCCTTTGCCGTAGCGGCGCACCCAGGTGACGGCGAAGTCTTTGTCGGCGCGCTTGATCCCTTTGACGGACATGTCCAGCTTGCTCTCGTCCAGCCGCATCAGCACGCGCACGCGGTCGCGCGAGAAGTCGCGCACCTGGTAGATCTCGTCGAAGACAATCAACGCCTTCGGGAAATGACGCGTGGCGGGATGCTCGCGGTCCTCGACGATGATGGGCGCCTCGAAGCGGTTCCAAGGATGGCCGTCGAAATAGCCGCCGATCATCTCTCCGTATTCGGGCCACTTGTAGAAGGTGTCCGGCGCGCTGTGGACGCCGATGAAACCTTTGCCATCGTCGCGAATGAAGCTCAGGAGGTCGGCCTTCTGCTGCTCGTCCATGTCCAGCTCGCCGGTGGTGTAGAACAGCACGGCGTCGAAGTAGTCCAGGTTCTTGGCGTTGCGGTCCAGCTTCTTCTTGGTGAGGAGCTCGGTGTCGGTCCGGATGTAGGTGTCGTAGACGCGCGACTGCTGGCCGATCTTCCAGATCGTGGCCAGCCCGTAGGAAACGGCGTCGTGCTGGAAGCCCTTCGACTGGCCGATCGCCAGCAGGCGCTTTTTCTGCCGCTCGGGCGGCTGGGCGGCCAGCGGGATTCCGAGGGCGACAACGAGAGCGCCGGCGAGAGCGAGATGAACAATTCGCATATCCGTCTCCGAATCGGTCCCATCATCGCACGCACCGGGAGCGGGCGCAACCCCGGCGAGGAGTCACAACTTGCGCACGCGCCGCAGCGTGAACAGTTCCGGGTGGATCTCGGTGTGTTCGAGGCGGCGCCAGTCGTCGGTGACGTCGATCAGCTTCCCGCTGATGTGGTTGGAGCGCTCCGAGGCCAGAAACACAGCCAGTTCGATCTGTTGCTGCGGAGCGGTCCCGCCGGTGAGCCGGATCCTCACGGCCTCCTCGGCGTCGCGCCGCCCGGCTCTCTCGCCCGCGCTTAAGATCTCGTCGGTCATGTGCGTGTAGGTGGGGCCCGGCCCGAGGCAGTTGACCTGGATGTTGAAGTCCCGGACTTCTTCGGCGAGCGATTCGACCAGGCGCGCCACCGCGGCCTTCGCAGCGGCGTAAGCCGTGAAGTTCGGCCGGGACCGGCTCGCCCCTCCGCCGCTCAGCACGATGATCTTGCCCGTCCGCCGCCCGATCATCGACGGCAAGACGGCTCGGCAGGCGTTGAAGACTCCCACCAGATTCACTTCGATCGTTTCGGCCCACGCTCCGGGGTCGGCTTCCGCCAGCGGTCCGATGGGGCCCTGGACGCCCGCCGCGCACACAAGCACGTCTACGGGGCCGAAAAGGGCCTCGGCGCGCTCGACCGCAGAGAGCATTTGTTCGAAGTCGCGCACGTCCGCCTGGATCTTCAGCGCGCAGCCGCCGCCGTGCTCGATCTCCAGGTGCGTCAGCTCGAGCTCCGGCCGGCTGCGCGCCACCAGCACCAGCCGCGCCCCTTGTGCCGCAAAACCCAGAGCCAACCGCTTGCCCACCCCGCGGCTGCCGCCCGTCAGCAGCACGACCTTGTTCTCAATCCCCGCCACAGCGCTCCTCCCCGCAGAGCCGCTTCCGCGCCCGCGCCAAACCCGCCGCGAGCGCCCGGCTCACGCCTGAACCACCCGCTCGCGCACCCGGTCCCAGGCCATGTACCTGCGCCGGCGGTACGAAAGCGTGCCGAGCTCGCAGGCCACTACGCCGTAGTAGCCGAGCAGGCAATCGCACTTGAGCGGCGCACTGTTCCGGATGGCGTCCATCAGGTTGCGGTGATGCAAGTCGATGCGCTCGCCGCCGGTCTTCCTGTGAACCACCGGCTTCACTTCGTCTTTGTAAAGCTCCTGCGGGCGGATTTCGAAACCGTCGGCCGTAAAGACGAGCGTCGCCTTCTGCCCGCGCAGCATGTGCTCGACTTTGGTGTCGTTGGCCATCGTCGAAATCAGCTGCACCGTCAGGCCCTCCGGGTAATCGAGCAGGATGTTAAACGTGTCCGGGATCTCGGCCCGGCTGGCGGTGAAGGCGAACTTGCCACCGGCAGCGACGCCGTAA
>JBBIMZ010000600.1:867-2631 GCA_037444135.1 Solibacteraceae bacterium | reverse complement strand
CCCGAACATGCGCGCGATCTCGTGCGGCGTCATCGGCGTGTGCGTGCCCAGAGCGGGGAGGATATCCGTAAGGCGGTCGCCGTAATAGTCGCGGGCGTAGCGCGTCAGTTCGCCCGCGCGCGAATGAAAGCGGGTGAAATCCGGCGGAACGGCCAGGACTTTGCGCCGCGGGCCCAGAGCCTCCAAAGCCTGAAAGAGGCCCTGGCGAACTTGTTCCGCCGAAAGCTCGGTGTCCGCCGAGCCGGTGCTGTAGAACATACTCATCGGTCAGAAACCTGCGAATCGAGGCGCTGGAGAGGCTTCGCGCGAAGGCGTTGCCGGAGTCAATTCCCCTTATAGCACTTTTTGGCTGCCGGAATTCCCGGCGCCCGGCGGGATCGGCAACACTGGTGTATGGTGGCTGAGGAGTTGCGCGAGCGGGTGGCGGCCGAGATCGCCCGGCGCCGGATGTTCCGCCCGGGCGACCGAGTGGGGGTGGCGGTTTCGGGCGGAGCCGACTCGGTGGCGCTGCTGCACCTGCTGGTCGAGCTGGCGCCCCGGTGGAACCTGAAGCTGTGCGTGCTGCACGTCGATCATGGCCTGCGGGGCGAGGCCTCGCGCGAGGACGCGCGCTTCGTGGCCGAACTGGCCGCGCGCCTTGGCCTGGGGTTCGAGCTGCATGAGGCTGATGTCGGCGCCGCCGCCCGGGCGAGCGGCGACAATGTCGAGCAGGCGGCGCGGCGCACGCGGCTCGACTTCTTCCGGGGCCTGATCGAGGGTGGGAGGGTCGACCGCGTGGCGCTGGGCCACACTCGCACCGACCAGGCCGAGACCGTCCTGTTCCGCCTGCTGCGCGGCGCCGGCATCACGGGTCTGGCGGGAATCTGGCCGGTCACGGGTGACGGCCTGGTCCGCCCGCTGCTCGGGATCGACCGTCAGGAGGTTCGCCGGTATCTGGAGCGGCGGCGGATCCAGTGGCGGGAGGACGCATCGAACCTGGATCTGCGCCTGGCGCGCAACCGCATCCGGCACCGGCTGCTGCCGCAGCTCGAGCGCGAGTGGAACCCGGCGCTCGCCGAGGCGCTGGCGAGGCTGGCTGAAGTGGCCCAGGCGGAGGAGCGTTACTGGGAGGCCGAGATCGGCCGTCTGGCCGCTGAGCAGCTCAGCCGCGAGGGGGCGGCCGTCCTGCTCCGCTGTTCTCGATTGCGGGAGCTACCCGAGGCTGCAGCGCGGCGGCTGGTGCGGCATGCCATCGCGCTGGCGAAAGGCAACACCCGCCGCGTCGAGTTCGAGCATATCGCGCGGATCCTCCAGCTGGCGGCGGCCCGGGAGGGTGGCGGAGAGGTCGCTCTCCCGGAGCTCGACGCCAGGCGCTCGTTCGACTGGCTCCGCCTGGCGCCGCCGAGTCCGGCGAGCGCGTACTGTGTCCGCGTGGCGGCGCCGGGCCGGTATGCGATTCCGGGAACCGGCCGCTCGCTCCTGCTGGAGGCAGTGGACTGGGAGGGGGGCTATAATACGGGTGGAGAAGGCGATCTGGACTGGGGCGTGGCGGCTGCGGACCTCGAGTTGAGAAACTGGCGGCCCGGCGACACGTTCCATCCGGCCGGCCGGCCCCATGGCGAGCGGATGAAGGAACTGTTTCAGCGGGCGCGGATTCCTTCATGGGAACGGGCCGGTTGGCCGATTCTAACATCTGGTGGCGCAATCGTTTGGACGCGGCGGTTCGGCGCCGCCGAAGGATTCGCAGCGCGGGCGGGGGCGCGGCGCACGCTGCGCGGGCAGGAA
>JBBIMZ010000600.1:0-857 GCA_037444135.1 Solibacteraceae bacterium | reverse complement strand
CGGCGGCCTTGAATCAAAAGCCGGATGGCTGACGTCTTAATAGGTAGCGGATCCCTGAGGGTCGTGTCGCCGGCAGGGGAGAAGGAATGAATTCGAACGTCAAGACCGCAGTTTTTTGGGTAGTCCTGATCTGCGTGGTCGTGCTGGTCTGGAGCGCCGTGCGCACCGGCCGGACGACCGTGGAGAACCATTTTACGTTCACGCAGTTTTTGAACGAAGTTGAAGCCGGCCGCGTGCAGGAAGTCACCATCACGGGCAACGAAGTCCGCGGCAGGATGAAGGGAGACAACGCCGGCCTGCGGACGCTGATCCCGTCCAATTACCCCGACATTTATACGCTGCTGCGCGAGAAGGGCGTCAATGTCGAGATCAAAGAAACCGGCTCGGGCAACTGGTTCTCCCTGCTGATCAACGCGGTGCCGATCATCCTGCTGCTGGCCTTCTGGATTTACATGATGCGGCAGATGCAGAGCGGCGGCAACAAGGCGCTGAGCTTCGGCAAGAGCCGCGCCCGGCTCCACTCGTCACAGCAGAAGAAGGTCACGTTCAAAGACGTCGCCGGCGTCGATGAAGCCAAGGAGGAGCTCCAGGAGATCATCGAATTCCTCCGCGAACCCCAGAAGTTTCAAAAGCTCGGCGGCCGGATTCCTAAGGGCGTGCTGCTGATCGGGCCGCCTGGAACCGGCAAGACGCTGCTGGCGCGCGCCATCGCCGGCGAGGCGAATGTGCCGTTCTTTTCGATCTCCGGTTCGGACTTCGTCGAGATGTTCGTGGGCGTGGGCGCCAGCCGCGTGCGGGACCTGTTCGAGCAGGGCAAGAAGCACGCTCACTGCAACATTTTCATCGACGAAAATGAC
>JBBIMZ010000599.1:0-2633 GCA_037444135.1 Solibacteraceae bacterium | reverse complement strand
CATTCGCGGGCTGACCCGGGCGCGGCGTTGCGCTTTCCCCAGTGTATGCGCAATGGCGCAGGGAGACAGCAGGTGCGGGACAACAGGCCGGCGCTCATCACCAGTGCGCAAAACCCCTTGTTAAAAGACGTCCGCCGGGCGATCGCGCGCGGCGGCTTGACCGAAGAAGGCCTGATGGTGGCCGAGGGCTTTCACCTGCTCGAAGAGGCCCTCCGCAGCGAGCGGGAGGTGCGGCGAATCCTGGTGGCCGCCTCCGTGCGCTCGGCGGTCGAAAGCCACACGCGGGCGCTCGCCGGCGTCCGCCTGACGGTGCTCGAAGACGGGCTGTTCCAACAAGTCTCGGCGACCGAGACCAGCCAGGGCGTCATCGCCCTGGTGGTGCCGCCCGTCTGGAACCTGGAGCAGCTCTTCCGGGGCATCTCCCTGGTCGTCATCCTCGACGGGATCCAGGATCCGGGAAACGCGGGCGCCATCGTGCGCGCTGCGGAAGCCTTCGGCGCGACCGGGGCGATCTTTCTCAGAGGCACGGTCGGCGCCTTTCACCCGAAGACGTTGCGGGCTTCCGCCGGCTCCTGCTTCCGCCTGCCGCTGGTCCAGGGGCTCGATTGGAGCCTGGCGCGCGCCGCCATCGAACAGCGCCGCCTCGACTTGTACGCCGCCGTTCCGGAGACCGGCAAGCGGCTCGATGAAGTGGACCTGAGCCGGCGTTTCGCCTTGATTCTGGGCAGCGAGGGGCGCGGGGTCGGCGAGAAACCGCGCTCGGCCGCACAGAATCTGCGGATCCCCACAGTCGGCGTCGAGAGCCTCAACGTCGCCGTCGCCGCCGGGGTCATCCTTTACGAAGCCCGCCGCCAGCGGCTGCTCAAGCCATGAGCCTGTTCGACACAGCGCCGCCCGAAGCCGAGCGCGACAAGAAGCGCCCGCTCGCCGATCGCATGCGGCCGGAGCGGCTGGAGGAGTTCGTGGGCCAGGAGCACATCCTGGCCCCGGGCAAACCCCTGCGCGTGCAGATCGAGCGCGACGAGCTGAGTTCGATCATCCTCTGGGGGCCGCCGGGGGTCGGCAAGACGACGCTGGCACGCTTGATCGCGCGGCTGACCAAAGCCGACTTCGTCCCCTTCAGCGCGGTGCTGAGCGGCATCAAGGAGATCAAGGACGTGATGGCCGCCGCCGAGCGCAACCGCCGCTACGGCCGGCGCACCGTCGTCTTTATTGACGAAATCCATCGCTTCAACAAGGCGCAGCAGGACGCCTTCCTGCCGTACGTCGAGCGCGGCGACATCATCCTGATCGGTACCACCACCGAGAACCCCTCCTTCGAAGTGATCTCGGCGCTGCTGTCGCGCGCCAAAGTCTACTCGCTTCGGCCGTTGACGCCGGAAGAGATCCGCGTCCTGCTCGAACGGGCGCTGCGCGACCGCGAGCGCGGCCTCGGCGAACGCCAGATCGAAGCGCCGCCGGAATTGCTCCAGCAGATCGGCATCTACGCCAACGGCGATGCCCGCATGGCCTACAACATCCTCGAGCTGGCGGTGGCGGCCACGCCGGGAAACGTCCTTTCGCGCCAGGCGGTCGAGGACGCCATCGAGCGCAAGGTGCTGCTCTACGACAAATCCGGCGAGGAGCACTACAACCTGATCTCGGCGCTGCACAAGTCGGTGCGTTCGAGCGACCCCGACGCTGCGCTTTACTGGCTGGCGCGGATGCTCGAGGCGGGCGAGGACCGCCTCTACATCGCCCGCCGCCTGGTGCGCATGGCCATCGAAGATATCGGCCTGGCCGACCCGCACGCCCTCGAGCAGGCCGTCGCGGCGATGCAGGCGGTGCACTTTTTGGGCATCCCCGAGGGCGACCAGGCGCTGGCGCAGGCGGCGATCTATCTGGCCGCAGCACCCAAATCCGACGCCGCCTACCGGGCGCTGAACGCCGCCCTGGACGAGGTCCGTACGGGCGTGGCCGAGCCGGTGCCGCTCCATCTGCGCAATCCCGTGACGGCGGCGATGAAACAGTGGGGCTACGGCAGAGGCTACCAGCACGCCCACGACTTCGAGGACGCCGTCACCGACATGGAGTGCCTGCCGCCGCGCCTGGCCGGCCGGCGCTTCTACGCGCCCACTGCGCGCGGCGCCGAGAAGCGCATCGCCGAGCGGCTCGCCGAGTTGCGCCGCCGGCGGGAGGAGCCGGATCGCGGTTGACCTTACCAGCGCCCCTCGCTATGATGAAGTTGTCTTCGAGAACGAGGAGGATTGAGTCGATGGGTCCGCTGGGCTGGCAGGAAACAGTCTTCATCTTCATCCTCGCCTTGCTCATTTTCGGGCCGAAGAAGCTGCCGGAGTTGGGCAAGACCTTCGGTAAGGCGATGAGCGAATTCCGTCGTGCCTCTGCGGAGCTGAAGGCCACCTGGAGCCGCTAGATGGCGGCGATCGAGCGCGAAAGCCAGGAGATTCAGGACACCACTCGGGAAGTGAGCAACCAGATCGCCTCGAGCTACAGCTCCGGCTACGACGAATACGACTACGGTTACAATTACGACTCCTACAGCGGGTCGTACGCCGCCAGTGCGGGTTCCTCGGATTCCTCTCCGACGTCCGCCAGCGAATCGTCCACCGCAAGCGCAGCCGCAACTGAGGGCA
>JBBIMZ010000598.1:0-2639 GCA_037444135.1 Solibacteraceae bacterium | reverse complement strand
GACTTCCGCACCGGCGCCGAGGTCGGCATCCTCGACTGGTATACGATCCTGGTCGGCGTGCTCGCCGCGGCCGCCCTCACTCTCCACGGGGCGCTCTGGATAAGTTACAAGACCGAAGGAGACGTTCAGGCGGCCGCGCTCGGCTGCGCCCGGCGGGCCTGGTACGCCACGGTGGCGCTGACCGGGCTCGTCACCGCCGCCACGTTCGCCATCCAGCCCCAGGTCCCGGCGAACTTTCGCAGCTACCCGTGGGGCTGGCTCTTCCCCTTGCTGGCGCTCGCCGGGCTGGGCGGCATCGGCCGCTATCTGCGGCCCGGCGTCGAGCTGCGGGCGTTCCTCGCCTCGGCCCTGTTCCTCATCGGTATGCTGGCAAGCGCGGCTTTCGGCATCTACCCTTACGTGCTGCCCTCGAGCGGGGACCCGCAACTGGGGCTGACCATCTACAACACGGCCGCCGGCGGCTACGGCCTAAAAATCGGCCTGGCCTGGTGGATTCCCGGCATGCTGCTTGCTTCGGCCTATTTCGTCTTCACCTACCGGCGTTTTGCGGGCAAAGTCCGCCTAGAAGAAGGCGGTCACTGAAGCACCCCGAGGCCGTTCACAAGCGCGTGGAGCGGTCGCTGCCCAGCTCCACTTTGACTTTCAGGCGCCGGCCGTCGCGGTAGATGGTGAGCTCGACCGCATCGCCGGGCCGCTTCCGGCGCAGCAGGCGCGTCAAGTCATTAGGACCGGTGATCGGCCGCCCGTCGATCGCCATGATCAGGTCGCCGCCGACGTAGATCTCGTAATTGCCGACGATGACGCGCCGGCGCGCCCCCCGCAGACCCGCCCGGTCGGCCGGCGAGCCCGGGGCCACCTCATAGATCAGGAACCCGCCTTCGCGCGGCAGATCGAGCGCTTCAGCGAGGCCGCCGAAGATGGGCGCGCCCGAGACGCCCAGCACCGGCCGGCCGAACTGCCGGCCGTTGCGGTAGTCCTCGAGCATGCGTTTGGCGGTGTTGATCGGCATGGCGAAGCCGATGCCGATATTGCCGCCGGGTCCGTAGATCGCCGTGTTGACGCCGATGACGCTCCCCTGCGAGTCCAGCAGAGGGCCGCCGCTGTTGCCGGGATTGATGGCGGCGTCGGTCTGGATCATATCTTCCAGTTCGTTGCCGTTCTCATCCCGGATGGTGCGGCCGAGCGAGCTGATCACGCCGGTGGTCAGCGTGCCGTTCAAGCCGAACGGATTGCCGATGGCGAGCACCTTCTGGCCCACCTGGATGTGGTCGGAATCGCCCAGCCGGAGGTACGGCAGCTTCTTGCGCGCGTTGATCCCGATCAGCGCCAGGTCGTTCACCGGGTCGCGCACGAGCACCTCGGCGTCGTACTGGCTCTGGTCGGCCAGCGTCACCTGGATCTGCGGGGCGCGGCCGCTGATGACGTGATTGTTGGTGAGTATCTGCCCGTCCTCGTTGATCAGGAAGCCCGAGCCGGACTCGCGCGCCGGATAGATTTCGAAGAACCAGCCGCGCTGGAACACCGTGCTGGTGATGTTCACGGTGGCTTGATTGGCGATCTTGTAGATCTCGATGTTGTTCTGTTCGTCGGCGCTCAATCCCGCCGACCGGGCGACGTCGGGTCCGCTCCAGCCGGCGCTCGGAGCCGGTCCGGAACGCAGCCAGCGCCGCGCCACCCAGTTATCGCTCGATGTAAGCCAGACGAATCCGCCTACTAACAAGGCCGCGACAAATACTGTGCGCAATTTCATGCCGCGATTCTCCGAAGCGATTCGTATACCTTTCGCACTTGTTCGATGGTTTGTTCCTTCGTGCCGGACGTGTCGATCACATAATCGGCCCGCCGGACTTTCTCCTCCAGCGGCATCTGGCGCCGCAGGCGCGCCATCACCTGCTCGAGCGTCGCGCCCGGACGCCGCAGGGCCCGCTCGATCTGCTGCTGCTCGGTGCACCGCGTGACGATCAACCGGTCGAAACGCTTGTGTCCGCCCGTTTCGATGAGAATCGCCGCCTCGACGACGGCGATGCCGGAGGGTTCTCGCGCGGCGAACTCGGCGATGAGTTCCTCTTCCATCCGAATTACGGGCGGGTGCACAAGGCTGTTCAGCAGAGCCAGGCGGTCCGGCCGGTCGAAGACTTCTTCGGCCAGCCGGCCCCGGTCGATCGAGCCGTCTGCCTTCAGGATATCGCGCCCGAAGGTTTCGACGACGGCCTCGTAGGCTTCGCCGCCGGGCGCCAGCACGCGGTGGCCGAGTTCGTCGGCCTGGATCCACAGGCACCCCAGATCCGCCAGCGTCTGCCCCACGAAGCTTTTGCCGGTCGCCAGGCCCCCGGTGAGGCCTACGCGGAGCACGCGCCCAGCCTCCGCTCGGCCGCTTCGACCGTGTTCGCCATCAGCATGGCGATCGTCAGCGGCCCTACCCCGCCCGGCACCGGCGTGTAAGCCCCGGCCCGCTCGGCGACCTCGCGCGGATGGACGTCGCCGACGAGCACGCTCCCGGTACGCTCGAACGTCTCGAGCCGGTCCGAATCCGGTCCGAACAGCCTCGCCACCTCGTCGCGGTCCGTGATCCGGTTGATCCCGACATCGATGAAGGTGGCGCCCGGCTCGATGAACTCTCCCGTCACCAGCGCCGGCCG
>JBBIMZ010000597.1:0-2640 GCA_037444135.1 Solibacteraceae bacterium | reverse complement strand
GAGCGACCAGACCAAATAGATCATCGGGATCAGGTAGCCGACGCCGAGAATGGAGGCGCCCGCCGAGGACATCACGTTGAGGATCTGGAGCTCTTCGGGGTAGGCGTGGTAGCGGCGCGGCATGCCGAGGTAGCCGAGGAGAAACTGCGGGAAGAAGGTGAGGTTGAAGCCGATGAACAGGACCAGCGCCGAGAAGCGCCCCCAGCCTTCCGGATAGAGCCGGCCGCTGATTTTCGGCCACCAGAAATGGATGCCTCCCAGGTATCCCATGATCGCCCCGCCGACCATGATGTAGTGGAAGTGCGCGACGACGAAGTAAGTGTCGTGTAAGTGTACGTCGGTGGCGAGCGTAGCCAGAAACAGGCCGGTGAGTCCGCCGATGGTGAACAGCCCGATGAATCCGAAAGCGTAGAGCATCGGGGTCTGGTAGACGATGGAGCCGCGATAGAGCGTCGCCGTCCAGTTGAAGACTTTGACTGCCGAGGGGATGGCGACCAGGAAGCTGAGCACGGAGAAGACCATGCCGGCGTAAATGGACTGGCCGCTGACGAACATGTGGTGGCCCCAGACGAGGAAGCCGATGACGGCGATGGTGACGCTGGAGCCGGCGACGAAGCTGTAACCGAAGATCTTCTTTCGCGAGAAGCAGGTGACGAGCTCGCTGATGACGCCCATGCTGGGCAGGATCATGATATAGACGGCCGGGTGCGAGTAGAACCAGAACAGGTGCTGGAAGAGGATAGGATCGCCGCCGAGCGCGGGGTCGAAGATGCCCAGGCGAAAGAGCCGCTCTAGGCCCACGAGCACGATGGCGATGGCGACGACGGGGGTGCCGAGAACCTGGATGATGCTGGTGGCGTAGTGAGCCCAGATGAACAGGGGCAAGCGTAACATCGTGAGCCCGTGGGCGGGCTGCTTGTGGATGTGGTCGATGTAGTTCTGCCCGGTGAGGAGGGAGGTGAAGCCGGCGCCGGCGAGGCCGACGGCGGTGGCGATGACGTGGGTGTTCGAGTAAGTGCTGGAATAGGGCGTGTAAAAGGTCCAGCCGGTATCGACGCCGCCGGCGATCATGGCGTAGAGCGTGAACAGGCCGCCGATGACGTAGATGTACCAGCTCAGCAGGTTGATGCGGGGAAAGGCGAGGTCCCGCGCCCCGATCATCAGCGGCACCAGGAAATTGCCGAGCACGGCGGGCACGGACGGGATGAGGAAGAAAAAGATCATCGCCACGCCGTGCATGGTGAACATCTTGTTGTACGTCTCGGCCTGCATCAGGTCGCCGGCCGGCGTGATGAGCTCGAGGCGCAGGAGGACCGCGAAGGCGCCGCCGATGAAGAAAAAGAAGGTCACGCTGGCCAGATACAGGAGCGCGATGCGTTTGTGGTCGCGCGTGAACAGCCAGGAGCGGATGCCGTAGTTGGCGTTCAGATAGTGCGTGCGGGTGCCGGGCGGGGGCTCTTGAACCAGCGTGCTCATCGCTCCGTATCCAACCTTTCCGCCGGCGCCAGCGACTTGAGATAGGCGATGAGCTGGAGCAGTTGCTCTTCGCTGATTTGACCCTGGAAGGTCGGCATTTGCGTCCGGAAGCCGGCGACGATTTTGGCGGCGGGCCGGAGGATCGATTCTCTGAGGTACGCTTCGTCGGCGATGACGGTCTCGCCGGTGGCCAGGCGGACCTGGCTGCCGTAGAGCCCTTCGAGCACCGGCCCGCGCGCGGGGGCATCCGCGCGGTGACAGCTATAGCAGCCCAGACGCCGGAACAGCGCCTCGCCGGTCTGGGCCATGGAGACGCCGGTGGCGGCGCCCCCGAGCCAGTTTTCATAATCCACCGGATCCATCACGTAGACCCATCCTTTCATGGCGGAGTGCTGATTGCCGCAATACTCGGCGCAGAACAAGTGGTACTTGCCGGGCTTGGTCGGCTGAAACCACAAACTCGTGTAGCGCCCCGGTACGACGTCCATCTTGACGCGGAAGGCGGGAATATAGAAGCTGTGAATCACGTCTTCGGTGGCCATGATGAGCCTGACCGGACGGCCGACGGGGACGTGCAGCTCGTTGATTTCGCGCTGTCCTTCCGAGTGCTGGAGCTTCCACATCCACTGTTTGCCCACGACGTAGATCTCCATGGCGCCGGGCGGCGGCGCCGCGTTGCGGAAGTAGATGGCCGTCCCCCAACCGAACAGTGCCAGGGCGATCACGCCCGGCGTGATCGACCAGAACAGCTCCAGCCGCAAGGAGCCGTGAATGGGCCGGGGGATCTCATCCGGGCGCCGGCGGCGGTACTTGACGGCGAAGAAAAAGACGAGGCCGAAGATCAGAATCGAGAAGAAGGCGGTAAGCGCCACCAGGACGAAGTAGACCGAATCGACGCTGGCGGCGATCGTGGAAGCTTTCTCAGGAAACAGCGGGAAGTCCATCATGACCGTTTCCCTCGGTTGTGCTCCCGGCGGAAGTTGACCAGCAGGAACGCCGCCAAGGCGACCAGCGTGGCCGTGCCGAGGAGGCGAATCACGCGCATGACGAGGAGGCTGTACTTGCCGGTAACCGGATCGTAGTGGAAGCAATACAGCAGGGCCCGGTCGACCGGCGAGCCGATCCGGCCGGGCGCGGTCTACGATTCCAACGCCGCGATTCTTG
>JBBIMZ010000596.1:0-2646 GCA_037444135.1 Solibacteraceae bacterium | reverse complement strand
CCGGTATTTGTAGTCCTCGTAGCCGGTGCGGATCTCCTCGATGCGCACTTCGGGCTTCCGGCTGCTCGTGCAGCCGATCAGGGCGGGGGCGGCGCCGAAGAGAAACCGGCGGCGGCTGACGGGCATCACAGCGCCATTCTATCCCACGGCGGCCGGAGGCCTGCGCCGTGCGGAGAGCCGGACGAGGGCGGTGAGGGCGGCCAGCAGGATGGCCGCCGCGGCTCCGAGGTGCCAGGCGTGGCTCTCGAGCCACGCGGTGGAGCCGGTTCCGAGTTGCATTCCCAGGTAGGCCATACCGAGGAACCGGGGCAGCCGGCCGGCGAGCACGGTCAGCACGAACGGCCGCGTGCCGACGCCCAGCGCGCCTGCCGAGATGACGAAGATCTTGAGGGGCAGGGGGACGATGGGCACTACGGCGGGGATGAACACCGTAATCAGGCCGTAATGCTGAAACCAGGCGCGCAGCCGTCGCGCGCCGTCGCTTGCGGTTCTCCGGGCCAGCCACACCCGGCCGCCGCGGCGCGCGGCCAGAAACAGGACCAGGTTTCCGATGAGCGAACCGGCGGACGCGAGCAGGGCGGCCGGATAGGCCTGACGGGGGCTCATCGCCGCCAGCGCCAGCAGCAGGGCGTCGACTCCGGCCGGCAGCGGCACGCCCGCCGAATCGAGAGCCGCCAGAGCCAGGACTCCGGCGAGTCCCCAGGCCTCGAGTAGCTCGACGAGCCTATCCACCCGCCATCTCCCGCAACTCGCGCTCGCCGATCACGGGGATGCCGAGCTGGCGCGCCTTGTCCAGCTTGGAACCGGCCTCGGCGCCCGCCACGACGTAGTCTGTTTTGCGGCTCACCGATCCGGTGACCTTTCCGCCCGCCGCTTCGATCAGCCGCGTCGCCTCCTCGCGCGTCAGGCCCGGAAGCGTGCCGGTGAGCACGAACGTCTTGCCTTCGAGCGGCCCGCCGCGCCTGGCGGCTTCATAGCGGAACTGGAGCCCTTCGGCCCGGAGGCGTTCGACCAGTTCGCGGTTGCGCGGCTCCCGGAAGAAAGTGTAGATGCTGTGGGCCACCTTCGGTCCGACCTCCGGGGCGGTCTGCAAGGTCTGGAGATCGGCCTGGGCGATCGCATCCAGGCTGCCGAAGGTTTCGGCCAGGATCTGCGCCGTGCGCTCGCCGACGAACGGGATGCCGAGACCGTTCAGCACGCGCGGCAGGGGGCGCGAGCGCGAGGCTTCGATGTTGGCTAGGAGCTTGCGGGCCGACTTTTCGCCCATCCGCTCGAGCTCGACGAGCTGCTCAAGCTCGAGCCGGTAGAGGTCGGCCACGCTGCGCACGAGTCCTTTGTCGACGAGCTGTTCGACCAGGGCGTCGCCGAGCCCGTCGATGTCCATGACGGCGCGCGAGGCGAAGTGCCGGATGGATTCTTTCAGGCGCGCCGGGCAGTTGGTGTTGATGCAGCGGCTGGCCACCTCGCCGGCCTCCCGCACGACCTTGCCGCCGCAGACGGGACAGGTCTTCGGCATTTGGAAGGGCCGCCGCTCCGGGCCCGGGCGGACGACGCGGACGACCTTCGGGATGACTTCGCCGCTCCGCTCGACGGCGACGACGTCGCCGATTTGCAGGCCCAGGCGCTCGATTTCGTCCTCGTTGTGCAGCGTCGCCCGGGAGACGGTCACTCCCCCGACGTTCACCGGCCGCAGATGCGCCACCGGCGTCAGAGTTCCGGTCCGGCCCACCTGCACTTCGATGTTCTCGACGACCGTTTCGGCCTGGCGCGGGGGGTACTTGAAGGCGATGGCCCACCGCGGCGCTTTGGCCGTCCAGCCCAGGCGGCGCTGCTGCTCGATGGAGTCGACTTTGACGACGACGCCGTCGATTTCGTAGGGCAGTTCCTCGCGCCGCGTCTCCCATTCGGCGATGAAGTCGAGCAGGTCCTCGAACTTCTCGCACAGCCGGCGGTGGGGGTTGACCTTGAAACCCATGCGTTCGAGCAAGGCGAGCGATTCCCAGTGGCTGGGAACGAACGGCGAGCCGTCGCGCAGCAGCAGGTAGGCGTAGTAGTCGAGCTGGCGCGCCGCGGTGACGGCCGGGTCCAGCACGCGGAGCGAGCCGGCCGCGGAATTGCGCGGATTGGCGTAGAGGGGAAGGTTCTGGGCGCGCCGCTCCTCGTTGAGGCGTTCGAAGGCGCGCCGGTTCATGATGACCTCGCCGCGCACTTCGACGTCGCCGGGCCCCTCGCGCAGCTTGAGCGGGAGCGAGCGGATGGTCTTGGCGTTTTCGGTGACGTCCTCGCCCTCGAGGCCGTCGCCGCGGGTGACGGCCCGGACGAAGAGGCCGTTCTCGTAGCGGGCGGCCATGGAGAGGCCGTCGAGCTTCAGTTCGGCGACGTAGCGGCAGGGCTCGCCTCCGAGGAGTTCGCGCACGCGGCGGTCGAAATCGCGGAGTTCGGCCTCGTTGAGCGCGTTGTCCAGGCTGAGCATGGGCGAGCTGTGGCGGACCTTGACGAAGCCTTCGCGCGGCTTGCCGCCCACGCGCTGCGTCGGCGAGTCCGGCGTGATCAGTTCGGGGTGCTGGGCCTCAAGTTGCTGGAGGCGCCGGAGGAGCTGGTCGTATTCGGCGTCGGAGATCTCGGGCTGATCGAGGACGTAGTAGA
>JBBIMZ010000595.1:0-2653 GCA_037444135.1 Solibacteraceae bacterium | reverse complement strand
CATGAGGACCCGGGGACGACCGGAGCCCCCCAGGCGCCCGATCACCAGGTCCCCGAGCTGGGGCTCCCCCTCGGCGGCCCGGTGGGGGATCCGCTCCACCGTCCAGCCGCCCGCCTCGAACCGCGCCTGACAGAGGTCGGCCACGCGGTTCACCCCCTCCGGGGTGTAGGAGCCGCAGTCGATGCTCACCGTCTCGCGCAGGGCCTCGCCGTACTCGTCGAGGCGCTCCTCGGCGAAGGCGATTTCACCCAGGTAGTGATGCGTCTTCGCCGAGCAAGGCTCGAGCGTCAGTTCTTTGGCGAACCAGGCGCGCGCTTCCTCCCAGCGCTTCTGTTTGAAATAGATGTAGCCGATCGCGAAAGCCATCTCCGGCATGCGGGGATTGACGCGCAGCGCGTGCGCGAACTCTTCGATCGCTTTCGAATCGTCGCCCTGCCATTCGTGAGCCATCCCCATCAGCTTGTGCAGGAAGGCCGAGTCGGGGTGGCGCGCGTTCAGTTCGGCGAAAGCTGCCTGGGAGCGCCGGGTATCGTTCAAATTCCGGTAACTTTCGACCAGCATGTACAGGACGTGCTCGCCGTAGCGGCCCTCGCCGCCAAGGGCCTCGAGTTCCCGGACGCAGCCGGCGAAATCGCGCAGCTCGAACCGAATCACCCCGCGCATGTAGCGAGCTTGGGCGGCGGAAGGAGCGTAGGCGAGGGACTTGCCGAGCGGGGCCAGCGCCTCCCGATACCTTCCGAGCCGAAACAGCGCCAAACCGACGTTGAATTGGATCGCCGGATCCTCCGGCCGGAGACGGGCGGCTGCCTGGAACTCGACGAGCGCCCGGGCGACGTCGCCCTTTTCGAGAAACTCCGTCCCGCGGCGGTTGCGCTCGGCCGCGGACTGGGCGCCGGCGCCCAGCGCCGCGGCGAGAAGCAACATGACGGGGGCGGCCCGGCGGGCCATCACACTATCAGCCTACCCCGGCCGGGCCGCGCAGCGTCGGGTCTTACCAGAGGAACTTCAAGCCGAGCTGGATGACGCGGGAATCCCGAGCCGCGTTGGCGCTGCCGAAATCCGTGCTTCCGAACCCGTTGCGGTAGCCGCTCCACTGCGTGTGGTTGAAGGCGTTGAACAGTTCTCCGCGGAACTGGAGCTTCATCGTCTCCCAGCCCAGCGGGATGTTCTTGAACAGCGCCAGATCCCAGTTGTTCAGCCCCGCTTGGCGGACGATGTTCCGCGCCGCATTGCCGAACCTGCCGCGAGCCGGCTGCGCGAAGGCCCCCGGATCGAAGTAGCGTTCTCGCGTCCGCTGGCCTGACGGCAGATTCGGATCCCGGATCACATCCGGGCGGTACGGCCCGCCGCCGATGCCGGCGTTGTCCCCTGGCAGCGTGATGTTCAGCGGCACGCCGCTCTGGAACGAGCTGATGCCGGAGACGGTCCAGCCGCCGAGCGTATGCTGGAGCGCCTTGGACCAGTCCTTCGGAGTCGGGATGTCGTAGACGTAGCTCAGCATGAGCATCTGGCGCCGGTCGAAGTTGCTGTTGGCGCGCTCGAGCTTGGTGTTGTAGGCATCCTGATGGGCGTTGCCCGGCACATCGCCGCTCACGTAGTCGAGCGCATGCGACCAGGTGTAAGAGGCTTGCAGCGTCAGACCCCTGTAATTCTCCGTCCGCAGGCTGAGCTGGAGCGAGTTGTAGTTGGACCCGGTCGAGTTCTCGTAGCTGTTGATGTTGCCCCAGCCGAGGAACGGACGCACCTGGTTGACGATCGCCTGCCCGGCGAGCACCTTGGCCGCGCCGTCCGGGTAAGGCTGGTTGATGTTGCGCGTGGTTTGCAGGTAGCGGCCGCTGGTGCCCACGTAGGCCGCCGTCGCCACCACGCCCGGCGCCAGGCGCCGCTGGATGCCGAAGTTGTACTGGTGGATCTGCGGCAGCTTGTAGGGACCGTCGTAGGTCTGGAGGTTGCTCGGGAAACGCCGCTGCGCGCCGCCGCCGGGATTGCTGAGCGGCGCGTTGAAGATTCGCGCGGTGAAGGAATTCGGCGGATTCGGCCCGACGTTGTAGACGTCGTTGCCCTGGATGCGCTCCGTATAGAGCCCGTAGCCGAACCGGATCACGGTCTCCTCGCCCCAGGGCCGCCAGGCGAAGCCGATCCGCGGCAGGAAGGTATTCCAGTGGTTCTGCACGAGCCCGCGCGGGAAGCCTTTGCCCGCCTGCGCGATGCCGTTGAGCGGGTCGTAGTTGCCCACCAGCTGCCCGTCGGAGAGCACGGTCGGCGCCTTCGCCGGGTCGTACAGGCCCGGATAGAACGCCGCCAGCCGGTCTTCAGCCTCGAAGGCGTGCGGGAGCATGTCATAGCGCAGGCCGATGTTCACCGTCAGCCTGGAAGAGACGCGCCAGGTATCCAGGATGTGGATGCTCCCGCTCCGCGCCAGATACAGCGGCGAGGTCTGCTTTTCGAGCTCGGTGTACTGGAACGAGCGTCCGAGGAGGAAATTGACGAACTCATGGCCGGCGCCCGAAGTGTTGAACGTGAAGGCGCCCTGCGTCTGGCCGAACAGGTCCTGGCGCTTGCCGAGCGGCATGAACTCGCCGCCGATGCGCAGCGTGTGCTTGCCGCGGTTCCAGATCAGGTTGTCCCGGACGATCCACGTGTCCAGGTTATT
>JBBIMZ010000594.1:0-2657 GCA_037444135.1 Solibacteraceae bacterium | reverse complement strand
AGGATCCGTTGTCCAGGTTGATGCCGAGCACGCCCTGGAGGCTGATGTTCGGCAGCCGGTTCAGATTGTTACCCTCGAACAGCTCCGGAATCTTCAGATTCGGGGGCCGCCGGAAGTTGCCCGTGGGATTGAGCTGGAGCGGCTGCCGCGAAAAGCTGAGCGAGGCCTCGTTGACGATGTTCGGCGTGAAGGTCGAAGTCCACTGGCCATGGTAGGCCTTGGGCTGGTTGGTGAACAGCGTGCCGATCGTCGGGTACGTCCCACTGCCCCATTGCGTCGTCGGGAACTGTTGCTCGGTCGTATCGTGGACGAAGCGGAAGAAGACCTGGTTGCGCTCGTTGAAGTTGTGGTCGACGCGCAAGATCTCCTCGTGCACGTTGATCGGCTGCGGGCCGACGCCGGCCCAGCGGTTGCCCGGCGCGTTCGGCAGGGGCCAGACCAGATTCGGATCCGCGATGATCAGTGCGTTCGGGTCGATGCGGCTCATCGGCACGATCTTGTTGGGGAACGGCTCGCCCGTGAGCGGATCGGTGATGTTCTGCGGGACGCCGCTGAAGTCGCCCCGCCGAAGCTCGGCCGAGATCGCCGGCTGGAAGTAGACGGCCTCGCTGCGCAGCTTACGCCACTCTTGATTCCAGAAAAAGAAGGTCTTGTTCCGGTCCTTGTTGTAGCCCGGCAGCAGGACCGGTCCGCCGATGTTATAACCGAAGTTGTTGAAGCGGAGCTTGGCTTTCGGCTGACCCGCCAGATTCCGGAAAAACTGGTTGGCGTCGAACTTGTCGTTCCGCAGGAATTCATAAAGCGTGCCGTGGAAGTCCCGTGTGCCGGACTTGATCGAGAGGTTGATCTGCCCGGCGGCGCCGAAACCCATGTCGGCGTCCGTGTTGGCGGTGCTGACCTTGAACTCGGCGATCGCGTCGACCGAGGGCAGGATCTCGACGCATCCGCCGCAGCCGCGATCATAATTCTCCTGGCCGTCGACGCGCCACACGTTGTGGCTGACGCGGAGGCCGTTGAAGCTGATACTGGCGTTCGCCGTCACGCCGACCGGAGTGTTGAAGGCCGGCTGCGTCGACGAGGCGCCCGGAATCAGCGCGGGCAGTTGCAAGAAGCTCCGCCCGTTCATCATCAGGCTCTGTACTTGCGTGGCCGAGACCACTTCTTCGACCGCCGCCGTCTCAGTTTGCAGGCTCACGACCTGGCCGACGACTTCGATCGTCTCGGCCACCTGGCCTACTTCGAGCGGCACATCCACACGAATCTGGTCCCGGACGTTCAGCACGATGTCCGCACGGCGGAAGGTCTTGAAACCGGACGCCGTCACTTCGACGGTATAGGTTCCCACGTTCAAGCCATGCGCCAGATAGGTTCCCGTGCTGTCAGTGGTAAACGTTCGCGATACGCCGGTCTCCTGTTGGGTTACCTTGACCGTCGCATTCGGCACCACGGCGCCAGTAGAATCGGTCACCAAACCGACGATCGAGCCGAGGTTTTGGGCTTGAGCCGCCACGGCGCCGAGCGCCAGCCACAGGGCTGCCGTCAAGAGAAATGTCTTGTCCAGACTGGATTGCTTCATCTCATCTCTCCCCAAGGGAGAATCCACTTTTCCGAATCGTTGCCATTGACTGGGAACAGCGGCCGGGCGCACGCCGGCCGAGCCGAAAACCGGACGGGGACTCCGCCAGAACAGGCCTCCTCCTCGCTTCCCCCAAAACCCACACACGCCCTCACTTCTACCACGGATGCTCCCGGCTGTCAACAGGAAGTTGGAAGAATCCGAGCGACGACTTAAAGATTTTGCAAGCCGCAGGCGGCTTGCCCACCAACAGGAGGGCTTAGCGTACCGCCGGAGCGATGGACGTGCCGGGTCGGATTTCATCCGTCGCCCGGAGTAGGACTTTGTCGCCCGGTTTGAGGTTGCCGAACACTTCGATGAGGTTTGCTTCGGCGGCGCCGCGCCGCACGTCCACCCATTCGGCGACGCCGCCGGAGACGCGGATCACGAAAATCCTTTCCGTCGTGGCCTTGACGGCCGTGGCCGGAACCAGCAGGCTGGCGCGCCCGCGGCCGGCCGGCCAGGCGAGCTCGGCGTACATACCCGGGGCGAGCCGCCCGTCGCGGTTGGCAACGTCCAGTTCGACCGGCATGGTCCGCGTCTTCGGATCGAGCGCGAGCGCCGGGCGGGCCACCACGCCGGTGAACGTCTCCCCCGGCCAGGCCGAGACGGTGAACTCGATTCGCGCCCCCTTGCGGACCCAGCCGACCAGCGCCTCCGGCACCGCCGCCACCAGCCGCAGGCGGTCGAGCTGCTGGAGGCGGAACATCGGCGCCGCGCTCTTGCTCTCCGGCCCCACGAAACTGCCCTCGTGCACCAGCCGCTCCGTGACGACGCCGTCGAAGTCGGCCACGACGCGGAGGTAGCGGCGCAGCTCATCGACTGCCTTCACCGCCGCGCGGGCCGCCTCCGAGTTGCCGGCGATCGAAGCGACGCGCGAGCGGTCCGCTTCGACCGCCTTCTCGGCCAGCACCAGATCGTTGCCGGCCACCACGCCCGGCGTCTCGGCCGCCTGCCGCAAGCGCGCCAGCGTGCTCTCGGAAGCGGCCAGGCGGGCCTCGGCTTCGACGCGCTGCGCCTCGATGGCGGCCACGCGCGCCTG
>JBBIMZ010000593.1:0-2661 GCA_037444135.1 Solibacteraceae bacterium | reverse complement strand
GTCGCCCTGGCGGAACCGCTCGAGGAACTTAAGCGGCATCGGCAAGTCGGGCTTCGGCTCCCCCGGCCCGAGCGGCGTGACGATCTCAGGCGTCACCGTCACCAGCAGCTCGGTTTTCGAGCGCCTCTTTTCCCGGCTCTTGAACAGCTCGCCCAGAATCGGAATGCTGGCCAAGCCGGGCATGTGATTGAACGACGCCCGCGCCCGGTCGTCGAGCAAGCCGGCGATGGCGAAACTCTGTCCCTCGGCCAGCTCGATCGTCGTCTCCATCCGCCGCGTCGCCAGCGCCGGAATCGTGAATCCGGAAAAGGTCACCGCATTGGTCAGATCGATCGTCGACACTTCCGGCCGAACCGACATCCGGATCGTGCGGTTCGGCGTGATCCGAGGCGTAAAGTGCAGCCGGATGCCGAATTCGCGGAACTGGATGGTCACCGCGCCGGCGTTGGCGCCGCCCTGCAGGACCGGCACCGGGAACTCGCCGCCCACCAGGAAGCTGGCCTCCTTGCCGTCGGAGGTGACCAGGTTCGGCTCGGCAAGCACCTGAAGCAGCGACTGCGTCTCGAGCAGCTTGAGGAAGGCGCCCAGGTCCAGATCCGGCCGGAAGGCGAACACGTTCAAGGCGTCGGTGATCCGGAACTGGGCCGCTCCGCCGCCGACCTGTTCGGGCGAGGCCCCGGCGAACTGGCCCGTCGTCACCCGGCCGACCGTACGGGTTGCCCCGGTTGAAACGACCGACACGCCGAGTTGCGAGGTGACGTCCCGGTCCAGCTCGGCGAACTTGACGCGAATGAGAATCTGCTTTTCGACCGGACCCGGCCGCACCTGGAGATGATTCACCACGCTTTTGGCGAGCGAGGCCGCCAGCGCTGCGGCGCGGTCGGAAACCTCCTGCGAGGAGACCGTCCCGGTGAGCGTGATCGAATCCCGGGCTGCGTGCACCTGAATCTCCTCGGCCGGGAACGTCTCGGCCAGCAGGTTCCGGATCGGCGCCACGTTGTGCTCGACGGAGATGGCGTAGAAGTTGCGCTCGCCGCTTTTGGCCCAGACGACGACGGTGGCCGTCCCGAGAGCCTTGGCGTGCAGGAGAACTTCCCGCGTGCTCACCGCCACGGCGTCGACCACGTCCGGATTGCTCGTCGAAATGCGGGCGATGTCGGCCGGATAGTCCAGGACCAGGCTCTTGCCGACCGTGACCCGGAGCTCCTCGGCGTGTTGCGCGGCGAGAGCGAGCGCCAGCGCTCCGGCCGCCAGCGGCAGCCGGCCGCCCCAGCCGGTTCGGTTCCGCCTCATGGCCGCACGCCTCCCTCGCCGGCCGGCGCCGCCCGCACGACCTCAACCGTCTTGTGCGTGCCTCGAAACACCACGATCGGTTCCGTCTCCGGCGCCGCCGGCGGCGCCGGTCTTGCTTCCGGTTTCGTCGCCGGCCGCGGTGCGGCTCGCGGCGGCGCCTTCTCCTCGGCTCTTGCGGCCGCGCGCCGGTACAGATCCAGCGTCGATTGGCCCTCGGTTTGCGTCAGCTGCTGGTCGGTGCCGTTGCGCAGCACCAGCTGGAGGCGGCCTTCGTTGGCCGCCAGCGTCAGAATTTCGGCCTGCTGCGGCGTCACCAGCAGCGTCACCGTCGTGGCGTTCATCGCATGCCCCCGCGCGTCCGGCTCGATCGCCTGGCCGGCCGAGAGCACCTGAATGTTCTGGAGCACGGTCACCGTGACCTTGCCCTCGCCGGAGGGCGGGCTGCCCGTCAGCAGCACGTCGACGCGCATGCCGGGGAGCACGAAGCCGGAGACGCCCACGACCTGGTCGACGCGGATCGAAACCGCGCGCATGCCCGGAGGAATGATCGGCGCCAGACCGAGTCCGCTGCCGCGTTCGGCCAGCCGGCCGAGATGCACCGGCTCGTCCATGAGGATGTTGCTCACCACCGGCCGGTCGAGCACCTCCTCGACGCGCGAGACGCCTCCGCTCGGGAAATGCGCCGCCGGCACCTTGATGACCTTGACGTCGCCAGGCTTGATCGTCGCTCCGACCGGCAGCGGTTTGGCGGCCACCACGAGATCCTTGAGGTCCGCCGGAGCGGCCCCGACCGCACCGGCGCGCGCGCGAGCCAGAACTTGGTAGAAAATGCCGGAGATCACCAGGGCGAAGACCAGACTCACCACGAGCACGGTCAGAAACCTGCGGTCCATACGCTCATCTCTCCCCCACCAAAGCGAGCCATGTGCCGATGGCGATCGCCGGAGCATACGGGATGGCCTCCGGCGCCCGCCGGTTCCGGTTCCCGCTCCGCGAGCCCGCAACCATCACCGCCGCTGCCCAGATCCCGCCGGCCACCGAGATCCAAAACAACCCCTCCCAGATCCGGCCGGGACCGAGCAGGGCGCCGAAGCCGGCCATCAGCTTCACGTCGCCCCCTCCGCGGCCCCAGAGCAAGTGACACAGATAGAAGGCGGCAAATCCCAGGGCCGCTCCCAGCGCGCCGGCCGCCAGGCCCCGCAGTCCGCGCCGGGCCGCCTGGCAGGCTAGGCCCGCCCCGAGCGCCACGACGGGGATCCAGTTGGAAACCGTGCGGTGCGCCCAATCCTCGGCCGCCGCCGCCAGCCCGAGCCACGTCGCAATCCACAGTTCGGCCGTCATGGTCTGCCCTCGAAGCGCCGGCCGCGC
>JBBIMZ010000592.1:0-2668 GCA_037444135.1 Solibacteraceae bacterium | reverse complement strand
CCCGCCGCCGGCGCCGGCCCGCTCTGGCCGCTCTGGCCGCCGCGACCGCTTTCCTCCTCGTCCACCCGTTCCCCCCACGCATCCGGCCGGGAACCCTCGAGCTCACCGCCATCGACGTCGGCCAAGCCGAGAGCCTCCTGGTGGCCCTGCCCGCCGGCCGGCTCCTCATCGTCGACGGCGGCGGTTCGCCGACCTTCTCCGGCCGCGCCCGCAACCGCTTCGATCCCGGCGAGGACGTCGTCGCGCCTTACCTGTGGAGCCGCTCCATCCGCCGCCTCGACGTCATCGTCTCCACCCACGGCCACGAAGACCACATCGGAGGCCTCGCCGCCCTCGTCGACAACTTCCGCCCCGCCGAACTCTGGGTCGGCGCCGTCGCCGAAAACGGTCCTTGGCCGGCCCTCCGCGCCCGCGCCCGAAGCCGCGGCGTCCACATCGTCGAGCTACGCCGCGGCCGCCGCTTCGCCTACGGCGGCGCGCTCTTTGAAGTCCTCGCGCCCGCTCCCGGCTACCAGCCCGCTCCCCAGCCGCGCAACAACGACTCGCTCGTGCTCCGCCTCTCCTACGGCCGCCACTCCTTCCTCCTCACCGGCGACATCGAACGCTCCGTCGAGCTCGAACTGGCCCGCCGGGGCCTCCTCGCCCCCACCGAAGTGCTCAAGCTCGCCCACCACGGCAGCCGCACCTCCACCACGCCGCCCCTGCTCGACGCCCTCCGGCCCGCCTTCGCCCTCCTGTCGGCCGGCTGGGAGAATTCCTTCGGCTTTCCGCATCCGGAAGTCCTGCAAAGACTCGCCGAACGCCGCGTCCTCCTCCTCCGCACCGACCGCCACGGCCGCGCCACCATCCGCACCGACGGGCGGCGCTTCGAAATCGAAACCGAACTCTGGCCTGTCCGGGCCGCCCGCGGCTTCTGGCGCCGCTCGCCCTTCTGAAGCCGCACCACGCGACGCTGCCGGCGCCGGTAAATTTTTCCCTTGACAGGCGGCGCCGTGCGGGTGTATTACAGATGTAATACGAAAGAAAACGGTCCGCCTGTGCGGCTGTGACTGAAGGGGCGGTAGCTTGCCCTCCCGGGCCCCGGCGCCACCCTCCCCGCTTTCACCGCCGGACTCCGTTCCGCCCATGGGAGTGCTCAAGCGTCGCGATCGCCTCGTCGTCTTTCGCGTGACCAAAGATGAATACCGCCGGCTCGAGAAAGCTTGCGCCGCCTCCGGCGCCCGCAGCATCTCCGACTACACCCGCCAGGCCTTGCTCGGCTCCGGCCGGCCCGCCGCGGCGGCCGACGGACTGGAGGGCCGCCTCTCGGCCTTCGACCGCCGCCTGGCCGAGCTCCACGCCGCCGTGCGCCGCATCCTCCGCCTCCTCGAGCAACTCGCCACTAGAAACGGTTCGCACAGCATGAAGCAGGCCATTGTCTCGCTATTGCTGCTTCCGGCGCTCGCCGGGCTCGCCCAGGCCCCCGCTGTCATGGACGACGCCGGCAAGGCCAACCTGCCGGCGCAACGCATCGGCGCCGACGATCTGATCGCGATCTCCGTCTACCGCTCACCGGAGCTCACGCGCACCGTGCGCGTCGACCCGTCCGGCAACATCTCCCTGCCGCTGCTCCGCGAGCCCGTCCCCGCCGCCGGTCGCATGCCCGGCGAGCTCGAAGCCGCCATCGCCGCCGCACTGCGCCGCGAAGGCATCCTCGTCAACCCCGTCGTCAAAGTCACCGTCGCCGAGTACGCCAGCCGCCCCATCAGCGTCATGGGCGCCGTCAAGCGCCCGCTCACCTTCCAGGCCGTCGGCCGCGTCACCCTGCTCGACGCGCTCGCGCGCGCCGAAGGCCTGGCGCCCGAGGCTTCTCACGAGATCCTGGTGACGCTGCCCGGCGGCGAGCCGCTCGTGCGCCGCATCCCCGTCAAGGGCCTCATCGACGCCGCCGACCCTGGCCTGAACCTGTTGCTTCAGGGCGGCGAAGAGATCCGCGTGCCCGAGGCCGGCCGCGTCTTCGTCGTCGGCAACGTGCGCAAGCCCGGCGCCTACGCCGTGCCCGATCCGCGCGACGCCAGCGTCCTGCGGCTCCTTGCTCTCGCCGAAGGCCTGGCGCCGTACGCCCAGAAAGTCGCCTACATCTACCGCGAGGAGCCCGGCTCCGGCCTCCGGCGCGAGATCCCCATCGAACTGGCCAGAATCCTCAAGCGCGAAGCCCCGGACGTCCCGTTGCAGATCAACGACGTGCTCTACGTGCCCGACAACTCGGGCCGGCGCGCCGCCTTGAGCGTCCTGGACCGCGCGGCCGGCTTCGGCGCCGGAACCGTCTCCGGCATCCTCATCTGGAGGCGTTAGCCGATGCAGAACCCCGCGCCCGCCGCCACCCCCGCTCAACTGCCCGCCGCGCGCGAATCTCGATACGTGCCCGCGCCCGCCTGGTGGGAGCTCGGCCCTTCCGAGCCCGCCGTGCCCCTCGCCCACTACCTCTTCGTCTTCCGGCGCCACTTCTGGAAAATGTTCGCTTTCGTCGCCGGCACGACCCTCGCCACGCTCATCCTCTGTTTCCGCCTCACGCCCATCTACGAATCCACCGCCACCGTCGATATCGATCGCAGCGCCCCGCCCGGCGTCCTCGGGCCCGAGGCCGTCCAGCCGCTGCTCAACGACGCCGAGCAGTACCTGGCCACGC
>JBBIMZ010000591.1:0-2670 GCA_037444135.1 Solibacteraceae bacterium | reverse complement strand
AGCCGTGGCTGAAGCGCTTGTCGGCCGAGAGCTGGAAGGCGTGGTAGTTGCTCAAGCCGTCGGAGACGGCGAAGTTCACGCTGGTGATGCGCGGACGGATCGCCCCGTACGGCCGCCGGCTGGCGACCGTGCCCGGACCCGGCTCGGCCTGGTTAAAGTCGTAGACCGTGCCGAGCCGCCGGCCGAGATTGCCGACGTAGGCGACTTTGAACAGCATCTGCCACGGCGCCACTTCGTGCTGGATCGTCAGGTTGTACTGCTGGGCGTAAGCGCTGGTGTAGTAGCTCGGCACCGAATACACCACGCCGTACGGGTTGGCCGCCGTCGCAAGATCGATGTCCGGCGGAGGCGGGAAGCCGTCGCTCACCCGCGGCCCGACGAAGACGTCGCCCGGCGTCACCGAATAGACCGGTCCGAACGGCACGTGCCGGAACAGGCGCATCAGCGCGCCGCCGTTGCCGTTCGGGTTGTAGAAGAGTCCGTAGCCGCCGCGCAGCACCGTGTGCTCGGCCACGCGATAGGCAAAGCCGAACCGCGGCGCCCAGTTCTTGAAATCACGCTGGATTCCCAGGCGGCGGTCGACGCCGTCGCGCCCGGCGATCTTCATCGTGGCCGAGGCCAGATCGAAGTTCGCGATGCGGTTGGCCACTTCGGTGTACGGGCTGTAATACTCCCAGCGGAGTCCCAGATTGAGCGTCAGGCGCTTGTTCACGCGCCAGTCGTCGGCGACGTAAAGCCCCTCCTCCCAGCCGCGCTGCCCGGTCCAGGCCAGTGTATAGTCCTGCTCGATCAGGTTCGCGTAGCCGAGCAGGAAGCTCGCCATCGAGTGGCCGCTAGCCCCGCCCTGGCGGGAATCCGTAAACGCCGCCGAGAAATTGAACCGGCCGTTGCCCCGGTTGGTCTGATATTCGGTGATCTGCCGGCGGATGAAGGTGGCGCCGAACTTGATCGTGTGCGCCCCGCTCGTGTAGGTCACGTTATCGGTGTACTGGAAGCTGTTGCTGCGGCGGAAGATCGGCAGCGAGCGGGAGTGGCCCACACCAGTGTAGCCGGCCGGGCTGAAGATCGGGAAGACCGTCTGAAGCGGATGGCCGTTGGCGTTCGGAACGCCCAGCTCGTTGCCGAGCTGGCCGCCCGGCACATGGCTCACGTCGGTGTAGTCGAGCACGAAGCGGTTGAAGCCGACCCGGAAATCGTTGACCATGCGCGGCGAAAGCACTTTCACGTAGCTGGCGACGGCGTGCTGGACCGGGTTGAACGCCGGCCCGGCGAAGGAGTCCTCGTTGCCGACGCCGACGGCGCGGGAAACGCCGGGAATTTTCACCTCGGGGAACGTGTTCGGGGCAAACGTCGTCGTGTGCTGGATCGACCAGCGCGCGAAGAAGTTGTCGTTCGGCGTGAACTGGTGGTCGACGCGCACGTCGCCTTGGTCCCAGTCCTGGGTCTGCTTGAGCTCGGCCACATAGTTGTTGGCCAGGCCCGAGGTTTGCGGCGCCGGGTAGGCTTTGATCAGCTTCGCCGTCACCGGATCGAAGCGGCTCGCCGGGATGCGGTTGCCGGCAAACGGCGTGCGCACGAAGCCCGAGCCCTGGGCGGTCGTCGTCAGCGGATCGTAGATCGTGTTGGGCTGGCCGGAGAAGTCCCCGTCCCGCATGGCGAGGGTCGGCACCGTCCGCGTCGTCGTGATCAGCAGGCTGCGCCGGAAGCCCTCATAATCGGCGAACCAGAACGTCTTGTTGCGCACCACGGGTCCGCCGGCCGAAAAGCCGAACTGGTTGTAGCGGAACGGCGGCACGGCCGAGCCGGGCCGGGAAAAGAAATTCTTGGCGTCCATGGCCGAGTTGCGGTGGAAGTAGAAGGCGCTGCCGTGCAGCTCGTTGGTGCCGGACTTGGTGATCACGTCCACCACAGCGCCCGAGTTGCGGCCTACGTCGGCCGAGAACATATTGGTCTGCACCTTGAACTCGCGGATCGCTTCGACCGCCGGCCGGTAGACGATGAGCTGAATGAGCCGCTCGTTGTTGTCCACGCCGTCGAAGAGGAAGTTGTTCGAACCTTCGCGGTTGCCGTTGGAAAAGATCTCCGTGCCGGGCCGGCGGTCGTCCGGGCGCGTGCCGCTCTGGATGGTGCCCTGCGTCGAGTAGCCCGTGCCGTTGACGCCCGGCGTCAAAATCGCCAGTTGGACGAAGTTCCGGCCGTTAAGCGGCAGCTCACTGACGAACTGCTCGCTGATGACGCTGCCGAGCGAGGACGACTGGCTTTCGAGCAGCGGCGCGGCCGCCTGCACCTCGACCGTCTCGGTCACCTGGCCCACTTCCAGGCGCAAGTCCAGTTGCGCGCGCTGATTGACCTGCAAGGTGACGCCGGTTTGCTGGAGCTTGCGGAAGCCCGGCGCCTCGACGGTGATCGTGTAGGAGCCGGGCGGCAGAAGCGTCATAACGAAATCGCCGGCGGCGCCGGTCACCGTTTCCCGGACGACGATGTTGGTGGCGGAGTTGATGGCCGTAACCGTGGCGTTGGGCACGGCTGCCCCGGTCGGATCCACGACCGAGCCGAACAGCTCCGCCGTCGCGACTTGCGCCATTGCGGCCGGCGCAAGCAGGGCGATCGTAGCGACCGCGCCGGCCAGCACCAACCGGCGGCGCACACTTGGCGTCTGAAAACGATCCC
>JBBIMZ010000590.1:0-2683 GCA_037444135.1 Solibacteraceae bacterium | reverse complement strand
CCGTCGTCGACGTGAAGAACCCCGCGCTCGACGCCGGCGTGCGGCTGCCGGGATTCAACGACGACTTCGCCGGCGCGGCGCCCGACATCGGCGCCTTCGAGAACGGCCGTCCGCCGCTGCGTTTCGGACGCGAGATGGCGCCGGGCTTTGCGCGCCCGCCCTGGGAGCGGTACTGAGCGCCACGACGCCTCTCAGGCCTGCTCGATCAGCGCCGGGTCGATCTCGACCCCGAGCCCGGGCGCCTGCGGCAGAGCGATGGTTCCGTCGCTCGCCACCAGCGGCGGATTTTTGAAAATCGCAAACGCGTGGCGGTAGTCGCCGACCGGCGGATCGTGCAGGATTTCGAGATAAGGGGCGTGAGCCCAGGCGGCCACCAGGTGCAAGTGCGCCACGACGCCGATGTATCGCCCGCCGTTGTGCGGCACCACGCGCTTGCCGAACAGCTCTGCGAGCGCGCCGATCTTGCGCAAGCCCGTGATGCCTTCCACCACCAGGCACTCCGGGTTCAACACGTCGTAGACGCCCTGCTCGACCATCTGGCGGAATTCGTGCAGGCCGGCGTTGTTCTCCCCGCCGGCGATCGCGATCTCGACGCGGCGGTTGAGCTCGGCAAGCTGGTCGAAGGCGAAGCGCGGCAGCGGCTCTTCCAGCCAGTAGCAACCCAGCCGTTCCAGTTCCCGGGCGGTCTCGACGGCGCGCCGCAGGTCCCAGAGCACGCCCGGCTGCCAGTTGCCGCTCGATTGCGCCTGGTTGGCGTCGGTCATGATCACCATGCGCTCGCCGACGGCTTTGCGCACGGCCTCGACGGTCCCGATATCGTCGCGGAGGGAGGCGTGATGCAGGCGGAGCTTGATCGCTTTCCAGCCCTCGGAGACCAGTTGTTCCGCCAAGCGGGCGCGCTCTTCGGGCGTCGACAGCACAATCATGCTGGCGTAGGCGGTCACGCGCTCCTTGCCGCCGCCGAAGAGCTTGTACAGCGGTTGCCCGCAAGCTTTGCCGATCAGGTCCCAGAGAGCGATGTCGGCGCAAGCGCTGCCGCGATAGGCGGCCCCGCGCGCGTAGTAGCGGAAGCGGGCGCTGTGCTGCTCGATGTCGAACGGATCCTTGCCCACCAGTTGCGCCTTGACCGCCGCAATAAGGTCCTCGGCCATCCCCGGGCCGATCCCGACGAGCCCCTGATCGGTATGGATCTCGGTCACCGAGCCGCCGCCCACCGTGATCCGCATCTCGCCGCCGGGATTCCAGGCCGGCTCGAGCACACCCGCCTCCCGGAGGACCCGCAACCGGACCACGCGAACGTCGGTGATCTTGATCCGGCCGGGCCTGCGCGGCGGCTGCGCGGCGAGCGCCGGCGCCAGAGCCGCCATGCCAAATGTCCGCAGCCAGTCTCTCCGCCTCATGTCGGCCTCGGGCGCCAAGCCTATCATGAGCGGCCCGGCAGGGGCAAGGCCGCCGGCGGAGCCGGGTTTACCAGACCTGATCTTCGTCAGTGAGCGGCAGTTCGACGGGAGCGCCGATCTTGGCCGACAGGTACATCGCCAGCGCGCACTCGAGCGTGTTTCGCGCGCTCTCGAGCGGAACCAGCGGCGGGCGGCCGGTCTCGACCGCCTCGATCATGTCTTCGATGAGGGCCTGGTGCTCGGCAAAGCCGAGGTCGGCCGCGCCCGTCGCTCCGGTGGGCGCCGCCGCGCTGCCGATCCGGCGGATCTCGGCGTCTTCGGGCCGCTCGTCGCGGAATTTCCAGGTCTCGATCCGCTCCCCGACCATGATCGCCGTGCCGCTGTCCCCGTTGATCTCGAGGCGCAGGTCGGTGCCGGGCCACAACGCCGTCGAAGCCTGGACCACGCCCTGCGCGCCGCTCCGGTAGTCGACCAGCGCCAGCAGCGTGTCCTCCAGCTCGATTCCCGGATGGGCCAGATTGCTCATCCGCGCCTGGACGCGCGCCACCGGCCCGGCCAGGTAGCCGAGCAGGTCGATGTAGTGGAAGGCCTGCTGAATCGTCACGCCGGCGCCGGCGCGCCGCAACGTCCGCCAGGCATCCATCCGGTAGTAATCCACGGACCGGTACCACTTCATGTACGTGTCGGCGTGGAGGAGCCGGCCGAACCGCCCCTGCTCGACGGCGCGTTTGATCGCCTGCACCGCCTGGCGCGTCCGGCACTGGAGCACGACGCCGGCGCGCACACCCGCCGCCCGGCAGCGCTCGGCCATCGCGTCCACCTCCCGCAACGACATCGCTGGCGGCTTTTCCACCAGCACGTGCTTGCCGGCCGAGGCGGCCTTCATGACCGCGTCGAAGTGGAGATGGTTCGGCGTCAGCACGTTCACCACCGTCACGCGCGGATCTTGCAGCATCTCGCCGAGCGTCGCGTAGGCGGTGCACGGAAATTCCGCCGTGAACTTTTCGCGCCGGGCCGCGTCCGGCTCGGCGACGGCCACCAGTTCGCCGCGCGCGGTCGCTTGAATCGCCCGGGCGTGAAACGGGGCGATCAAACCGGCGCCCAATAATCCGAATCCGACCTTCATGTCTCTCCTCGATTGTCGCCCGGCTCGTCGCACCAGCCCGCGACGAAGCCCGCCAAAACCGCGGCCGCGCTCGCCAGCTCCTCCCAGGCGATCCGCTCTTCGTTTGAATGGGCCACGGCCAGGCGGCCGGCCCCAAAGACGACGGTGGGGATGCGAA
>JBBIMZ010000589.1:0-2686 GCA_037444135.1 Solibacteraceae bacterium | reverse complement strand
CGGTCCCAGGCGATCATCGCGCGGTCGCGCTCGACCTTGGCCAGAATCGAGGCGGCCGCAATCGAGCAGCACCGGGCGTCACCGTGGACGAGGGCTTTCTGAGGGACGGCCGCATCCAGCTCCAGAGCGTCGACCAGCACGTAATCGGGCGGAGGATCGAGCCGGCTGAGCGCCCGCAGCATGGCCAGCCGCGACGCCTGGCGGATGTTGATGCGGTCGATCTCGGCCGCTTCGACCCAAGCCACCGCCCAGGCCGCCGCCCGGTTGCGAATCTGCTCGGCCAGCGCCTCGCGTCGCTCCGGGGACAGCTCCTTGCTGTCGCGCAGGCCGCGGATGGGCCGTTCCGGCTCCAGGATCACCGCCGCCGCGCAGACGGGGCCGAACAGGCAGCCGCGGCCCGCCTCGTCCACGCCGGCGATCCGTCGGTAGCCTCGGGCGCGCGCAGCCGCTTCAAAGTAGCTGCCGCACCGCCCCGGCCAAGGCATGCCCGGCCGCCATTGAATTTCGCCGGTCACGACTCCTGGCTGGTTGCGTTGGCCGCCTGCTTGCTCGCGCGCTCCTTCAGGCGCGCCGCTTTCCCGCGCAACCCGCGTAAATAATAGAGCTTGGCCCGGCGGACCCTGCCGGTACGGACCACCTCGATCCGGTCAATGACCGGCGCGTGCAGGGGAAAGATTCGCTCCACGCCGTGGCCGAAGCTGATCTTGCGGACCGTCACCGTCTCGCTGATGCCGCGGTGGTTGCGGGCGATGACGGTCCCCTCGAAAGCCTGGATCCGTTCCTTCTCCCCCTCTTTGATCTTGACGTGAACTCGGATCGTATCGCCGGGCCGAAAATCCGGCAAATCCTTGCGCAGATAAGGTTCGGTCACTTTGTCGATCAACGCGCTCGTCATGGGCTCACTTCCTTTTCCATTGAAATGGCTGCCGCTGGCTCGCACACTCCGTGCGCAGCCGCGGCGCCGTGCAACAAATCCGGCCGCAGCCTTGCGGTCTTTTCCAAAGCGGCCTGGCGCCGCCAGCGCCGGATGGCCTCGTGGTTGCCGCTGAGCAGCACCTCCGGCACCTTCCAGCCGCGGAAGACCGCCGGCCGCGTGTAGTGCGGGCAATCGAGAATGCCCGAGCCCGCCGGGCCGTCCAGGGTGGAGAACGATTCGGCCGCCAGCGACCTTTCGTTGCCGACGACGCCGGGCACGAGCCGCGCCACGACGTCGACGACTACCGCCGCCGCCAGCTCGCCGCCGCTCAGCACATAATCGCCGATCGAGAGCTCCTCGTCGGCCAGATGCTCAGCCACGCGCTCGTCGACACCCTCGTAGCGTCCGCAGATCAGCAGGATCTCTTCGCAGCGGCTCAACTGGCGGGCTTTGGCTTGATGGAACAGGCGGCCCTGAGCCGACAGCAGGATGATCCGCCGGCCTTCGGTCCGCTCGGGAAAGATCTCTTCGGCGGCCAGAAAGATCGGCTCCGGCTTCAGCACCATCCCTTCGCCGCCGCCGAAGGGCCGGTCGTCGACGGTCTTGTGCCGGTCCGAAGCCCAGCGGCGCAGGTCATGCACGCGCACCTCGATCGCGCCGGCCGCAATCGCCCGGCCGACGACCCCGTGCTCGAACGGGCCTCGGAAAAAATCCGGAAAGATCGTCAAGATGTGAAACACCATCAAGCATTCAGCTCCTTCAGCCCTTCCGGAAGCTGAACGGCGATCCTTTTCAATTCGACATCGATCTGCCGGCAGATCGACCGGGCGAAAGGGATCAGCAGTTCCCTGCCGCCTTCGCCGCCGGCGACCTCCAGCGTACCGGCGCCGCCGATCTCCAGCCACGCCGTCACGCGCCCCAGACGTCGGCCCGTCACCCAGTCGACCACCTCGCAGCCGATCAAGTCCGAGACGTACCACTCGCCCGAGGGCGGCGGCAGCCGCTCGGCCGGCGCGATGCAAACCTCTGCGCCGCGCAACTTCTCAGCCTCCGCGATCGATTCGACCCCCTGAAACTTGAAGATCAGCCGCGCGCCGTGCCGCCGGACCGATTCAACCACGAGAGCCGGCCCGCCGGGAATGCCCTTCGCCCCGCGGAGTCTCACCTCCGCGAGACGTTCGAACCTGCCGGGATGACTGCTCAGCGGAACCGCCGCCAGCTCACCCCGGTTGCCCCAAGTCCGCGTCAGGCGGGCAACCGCAACCCAGTCTTCCTCCTCGCCGCGGCCGGTCCGCCTGAACACTCCATGCGCCACCAGCCCCAGACTACTCCAGAATCTCGAGCGTGAACCGCCGGTTCAGTTTCATGCCGGCGGCGCCCAGCAGAGTCCGGATGGACCGGGCCGTTCGGCCCTGCTTGCCGATGACTTTTCCCAAGTCACTCGGCGCGACGCGCAACTCAAGGACGGTCACCTGCTCCCCTTGCACCTCGCGCACGCTGACCTGCTCCGGGATGTCCACGAGAGCTTTCGCGATGTCCTCGACCAGTTCCTTCATCCCTGCCATGACAGCGTCTCCTGTCCTGACTCGATGATAGCACCCGGCGGGCTCGCGACTGGCGCCGGTCCGGGCAGCCTTCCGCGCGGCGGAGCGGCTCTCAGGCAGGCTTGGGGTGGCTCTTGAGCAATCGCAGCACCGTATCGGAAGGCAGCGCGCCCACCATCAGCCAGTGTTCGATCCGGTCATGTTTGAGCTAGACCACGGCCGGGTC
>JBBIMZ010000588.1:1668-2715 GCA_037444135.1 Solibacteraceae bacterium | reverse complement strand
CGGCCCCAGCGAAGCCACAAGCAGAAAAAGCGCAGCGGGCAGGAGGCGGCGGCCGCCGGCGAAGAACAGGTAAAGACCCACGAACGGGACCAGAAACCAGCCGTCGTAGCGCGTCAGCGTGCCGGCCAGCGCGGCCAAGCCCGCCGCCGCGACGCTCCACAGGGACCGGCTGTCGCGGAACCGGAGCGTGAAGTAGGCCACGGCGGCCAGCGCCGCCAGGAAGATCGACTCGGTCATCGGGATCGACTGCAGGTAGAGCAGGTTCGGGTTCGATGCCGCCAGCAGAACGGCGGTCCAGCCCGCTGCGGCGCTGGAAAACAGGCGCCGGACAGCGGCGAACAGGAAACAGCCGGCCGCGACGAAGCCGGCGGCGGCCGGCACAGCGCCGGCCAGCCCGCTGCGCCAGAGCGGGTCGTAGCGGACCAGCGGCAGAGCGAGCAGGTGAGGGAGCGGCAGCCAGACCGTGCCGATCTGGTCGTAGCCCGGCGTCCGGGAATCGACGAGGCGCCGGGCGATATTGAGGTGCGCGACGGCGTCCCCGTAGTAGAGCAGGTACCCCTGGCGTAAGCACCAGATCACCGCGGCGGCGCTGATCGCCGCCAGCACGAGGAAGACCGCCACCAGCGACCAATCGGGAGCTCACCGCCGCGCTGCTCGGCCGGCGCCGTCAGAACTCGGTGAGGCGCTTGAATTCGAGAAAACGTTCATCGATCTGGGCCCGCGTCAGCGTCCGGAAGCGCTCGATGCCGAAGCGCTCGCAGCAATAGCTGCCCATCACCGAACCGTAGACCATGGCGCGCGCCAGTTCCCTGCGGTCTAGGCCGGGCGCGTGCGGGTCCAGGTTCCGCTCGGCGAGGCTCCCGACGAAGCCGCCGAGAAAACAGTCTCCCGCGCCGGTCGGGTCCCAGACTTCGTCGAGCAGGTAACCCGGGACGGAAAACACGTAGTCGTCGTGAAACAGCACGGCGCCATACTCGCCGCGCTTGATGACGACGAAGGACGGGCCCATGGCGCGCAGGACCGCGGCGGCGCGTTTCAGGTTCCGTT
>JBBIMZ010000588.1:0-1658 GCA_037444135.1 Solibacteraceae bacterium | reverse complement strand
CAGCAGCCTGGCCTCGCCGTCATTGATCAGCAAGGCGTTCCAGTCCCGCAGCGCGGCCAGAAGTTCCTCGCGGGCCGTCTCGATCCACAGGTTCATCGTGTCGCCGGCGACCAGCCGCGGCGAGCTCACCTGCCCGCGGACCTGCCGTTGCAGGGAGGGCTGGATGTTGCCCAGCACCAGATAGGGGTGGCGGCGATAGCTCTCCGGCAGCACGGGACGGAAGTTGGCGAACACGTTCAGGTCGGTCCGCAGCGTCGTGCGCTCGTTCATGTCCTCCGAGTAGACGCAGGACCAGTAGAAGGTCTTGCCGGGAGCGGTCCTGAGGCCTGTCAGATCGATGCCCCGGCTCGCCAGAAAATCGCGGTCTTCCTGGGCGAAATCCTCGCCGACGACGCCGACGAGATTGACAGGAGTGAAATAACTGGCGGCCAGCGCGATGTACGTTCCGGCGCCTCCGAGCATCCGCTCGACGCGCCCGCGCGGCGTCTCCACGCCGTCGTAGGCGACCGATCCGACGACCACAACAGACATCACTTGATTGTAGCGAGCCCGGCCGGGACGGCCGCCGCGGCGCATTTACAATAAGGGCATGTCGATCAGCCGCCGGGAAGCGATCGGCGCCGCGGCGCTGGGCTCCTGTTTCTGCGCGGGCGCGCGGCGGCGGCCGAATATCCTCTTCGTGATGACCGACGATCAGGCCGCCGGCCAAATGAGCTGCGAAGGCGGACGCATCATCCAGACCCCCAACCTGGACCGCCTGGCGCGGGAAGGGGCGCGGTTCACGAACTGTTTCGTGACGAATTCTCTGTGCGCACCCGGCCGGGCCACGGTGCTCACCGGGACGTATTCCCATATCAACGGCGTGCTGGGAAACTCGGAATCAGCCCAGGTGACCGAGCGTCTGAATCCTGCGCTGGCGACGTTCCCTCAGGCGCTGCGGGAGGCGGGCTACCGGACGGCGATCGTCGGCAAGTGGCATCTGACCGACGAGCCGCGAGGGTTCGATTACTGGTGCGTGCTCCCCGGTCAGGGCGTCTACTTCGATCCGGACTTCATCGAGATGGGGGTCCGCAAGAAGATCAGCGGCTACTGCACCGACGTGACGACGGATCTGGCGCTCGGCTGGCTGAAGCGGCAGAGCGGGCGGCAACCGTTCTGCCTGCTCTACCAGCACAAGGCGCCTCATCGGCCCTTCACGCCGGCGCCGCGCCATGCGCGCCTGCTCGAAGGCGTCGAGCTGCCGCACCCGCCGACCTATGACGATGACTACGCCACGCGCCGCGTCGCCCGCGAAGCCGAAGACATGAAATTCGACGTCAGCCTCGCGGGCGATTACCCTGATTTGCCGAAGCACCTGGCCCCCGCCGACAAGAAGAACTGGATCTTCCAGCGCTTCGTCAAGGATCACTACCGGGCTCTGTACGGCGTGGATGAAAATCTCGGGCGGGTGCTGAGCTATCTGGACGAGACCGGCCTCGCCGAGGATACGCTCATCCTTCATACCTCCGACAACGGCTTTTACCTGGGCGAGCACGGCTGGTACGACAAGCGCTTCATGTATGAGCCGTCGCTGCGCGTGCCGCTGCTCGTGCGCTACCCCCGGCTGAACCGGGCCGGGGCCGCCATTGACGCCTTCGTGCAGAACATCGATCTGGCGC
>JBBIMZ010000587.1:0-2722 GCA_037444135.1 Solibacteraceae bacterium | reverse complement strand
TCCACTTCTCCGGTGACGCGCACGGCACGAATCCGCCCGTTGGACGTCTCCAGCCGGGCGCTGCCTTCGATCGCTTCGATCTCGATCGAGCCGTTGGAGCTCGCGGCCCGTTCCAGCACGATCCGGCGCGGCGCCCGGATCGTGTAGGAAGCGCCCATGCTGCCGCGCCAGCCCGAAGGCCGGACGGTGCGGATGCGGACGGCTTCCGCCGTGGGGACAATGTCGATCTTCAGCGCCTCCAGAGCTTCCCGGCTGGGGGCATATCGCGTGCCGCTGATATCGACCTCTTCGCGATCCCATCCCGTCACCACGATCGAGCCGTTCATGGTCTCCACCGCCAGCCGCCCGCCGCTCTTGAGCGGATAGCTGTAATGAAACTCCTCTTTGATCCGGGCGCCGCCCGCGATCTCCTCCAGGTCGCAGCCCGCCAGCAGGCACAAACCCGCGCCCGCCGCCGTCGCCATCACAATTCGCCGCATCAGTCACCTCGACCAAGGCATACGACAGCGCGGGCGGAATTGTTCCCGAGGTGCTGTCCAGAGCGCGTTTGACCGGCCGGAAGCCTGACCCTGTCGAGGAAAGTTTCGAAGCTGCGGCGCGGCGGCTCCCAGGGGAAGTTCGCCGGCTTTGTCCAGCCCCTGAAACCCGCCTGCTTAGATCTTGGCTTCCTTGTAGACGACGTGCTTGCGGGCGATCGGATCGTATTTCTTGAGTTCCAGCTTGTCGGGCTTGGTCTTCTGGTTCTTCGTCGTCGTGTAGAAGTGGCCCGTTCCGGCCGTCGAGACCAGCTTGATCAGCACGCGGGGCATCAGACCTTCACCCCCTTCTTGCGGAGATCCGCCACCACCTTCTCGATGCCGACCTTGGTGATGGTCTTGATTCCGGCCGCGCTCACCTTCAGGCGCACGAAGCGCTTTTCGCTCTCCAGCCAGAAGCGCTTGGACTGGATGTTCGGCTTGAACTGCCGTTTGGTTCGGTTGTTGGCATGGGAGACCCGGTTGCCCGTTTTCGGCCTCCGCCCCGTGACCTGACAAACAAGGGACATAAAGATCGCTGAGCCTCGCTACACTATTGACTTCGGTCGAGGAAGAGTTCTCTTCGAAGAGTTTAGCAAAATGCAGCGGCACTCGGAAAGCGCCCGGCGCCACCGGAATCTGGCTCGCAGCAGGGGACCGGTTCCGGTCGCGCTCGTCACCGTCAGCGACACCCGCACGGCGGAGACCGACGAAAACCGCCGGTATCTGGAAGCCGAGCTCGCCGCCGGCGGACACCTGCTGGCGGCCTACCGGCTGATCCGGGACGAACCGGATGAGGTCGCCGCGGCGCTCGAGGAGCTGGCCTCCGGCCAGGCCCGCGTGCTCATCTTCAACGGCGGCACCGGCATCGCCCCGCGCGACACCACCTACGACGTGCTGGCAAAACGCCTCGAGAAGATCCTGCCCGGCTTCGGCGAGCTGTTCCGGATGCTCAGCTACGCCGAGATCGGCGCGGCGGCCATGCTCTCACGCGCCCTCGCCGGCGTCTATCGGGAACGCGTCGTGATCTCTTTGCCCGGCTCGCCGGCGGCGGTTCGCCTGGGCTGGGAGAAGCTGATCCGGCCTGAACTCGAACACCTGGCCTGGGAAGTCACCCGCGGCCGGGAAGCCTAACCCGGACCGCCGCCCTCAACTCCGCTGCGTGCGCCTCGGCAACAAGCGCTCGGGCGGCGGAACGCCCCGCTCGCGCCGCGCCGCCCGGAAATCGAATGCGATCTCGCGGATCGGCGGCCCGATCACTTCGATCCGAGCCAGATCGCGCGAGCCGACGCCGAGCTGCTCGGCCAGGCGGAGCGTGCTGTCGCAGAATTCAAAGGGCGGCGTCCCACGATCCGCCATCGGGTCGAAGCCCATCAGCGCCGCGCCGACCGCATCGGTCGAGACCGCGTTCGTCCCCACCACCAGCAGACCCGGACTGACCGGGAACGAGCCGCGCGAGCCCGCCGTCTCCCCGACCGCCTGGCTCTCGATGCCGTCGATGATCGCCAGGTCGATCGGGCGCGCGGCCGCCAGGTCGGCGACGCACCGCGGCACCCGGTAGCCGCCCTCGCGCGGCGAGTTCGGATCGATCTCCTGCGGCGCGCTCAGCGACGGCGGGCGCCGCCCGAAGTGGATCACCGCGCCGCGGCCGCCTCGCGGCGCCAGGCTCGGCTCGTCCTTGCCCGCGCCCTCTCCGTAAATCGTGCACGGAGTGATGCCGAAGCAATTCTTCATCGACAGCGTGATCCCGGCCGTGAGATGCTCCTTGAGCTTGGCGATCGAAAAGAAGACGTCGCAGTCGCGATAGGAGTGGTTCAGGTCGTAGGCCGGAAACAGGTGGCCGCCGCCGGGAACCGGAAAGCGGTAATACTGCTTCCCATAACCGAGAAAGTTCGTGTTCTCGAACTCGACGCGCCGCGCCGCGGCGATGAAATCCTGTGGCTCCCAACCCGCCTGGAGCAGGAACTCCTCGAGCGGTTCGGCCGTCGACCACGGACTCTCCAGCAGCCGGATCCGGTGCGCGCCCGCCCGGTCCATCAGGTGAAGCGTCGCCAGAATGACGGCCGGATGCGTCCACGTGGTCTGCTCGAGCGGCGCGTGCCCCAACCGCCGGTCCGGCCCCCCGGTGAGGTTGATCTTGATGGCGACGGTCTTGCCCTTGACCAGCCGGCCGAGTCCGCCGATCTGGTCGAACATCCGCGCAAGCG
>JBBIMZ010000586.1:0-2729 GCA_037444135.1 Solibacteraceae bacterium | reverse complement strand
ACCCTCCGGCGTAGTCCCAGAACCAGCGGAAATGCGAGAAGGCTTTCGGATCGACGCCGAAGCGGTTCTTGTTGAACGGGCGCCAGGGCGCCGGGCCGAGCCACATGTCCCAATCGAGGCCCGGCGGCGGGTCGCTGTCCGGCGGATTGCCGATGCCTTCGGGCCGCTGGTTGCCGTAGTTCCAGGTGTGCACCACCGTCACTTTGCCCAGGTCGCCGCGGGCCACCATCTCGACCGCCTGCTGGAAATGAATCCCGGAGCGCTGCATCGTGCCGGCTTGCACGACGCGCTGGTACTTGCGGGCCGCCGCCACCATCTGGACGCCTTCCTCCACGGTCACGCAAATCGGCTTTTCCACGTAGACGTCCTTGCCCGCCTTGCATGCCTCGACCGTCATATAGGCGTGCCAGTGATCCGGAGTCGAAATGCAGACGAAATCGATCTCCTTATCGGCGAGGATCTCGCGGAAGTCGCGCACGCCTTTGGCCTTTCCCCCGGTGGCCTCGACCGCTTGGCGCAGATGGGGTTCGTAGACGTCGCAGACGGCCTTGACTACGACCTTGTCCATCTTCTGGGCAAAACCGAGATTGGACATGCCCATGCGCCCCATGCCGATGAAGCCGCCCACCAGCCGGTCGTTGGCGCCGAGGACGCGAGCGGGGAAGACCGAAGCGGCAAAGGCGGCGCCGGCGCTCTGGAGGAACTGGCGCCTCTCGGGACTAGCGGATTCCTTCATGGCGATCCCATTCTATCGAACGAGCGCCGCGCAGGCTTCACGGACGGGTCCGCGCGCTCCGGCGGATCTGCTCGAGCAGGGCGGCGAGTTCGGCGACCTTGTCCGGAAAGCGCGCGGCGACGTTGTTGCGCTCGCCGGGGTCGGCTGCCAGGTCGTAGAGCTGCGGCTCAGGGTGATTGCCGGTCTCGATGCCGGTGTTCTTGTTGTAGGCCGGCCCCTTGCCGGGCGCAACATACTTCCAGCGGCCGACGATCACCGACAGCGAGCCGGCCTGCTCGACCAAGTGCGGCCGGCCCTGCGGGTCGGCGCCAAGCAACGCCGAGAGGATATTGAAGCTGTCGGGGGCCGCTTCGGCTTCGAGCGCCGCCCCGGTCAGCAAGGCAAGCGAGTGCGCGAGATCGATCTGGCTGACCAGCGCTGGCGATTCGGCCCCGGCCGGGACACGCCCGGGCCAGCGCACCAGGAACGGCACGCGCGTGCCGCCCTCGAAGTTGCTGTACTTGCCGCCGCGCCACGGTCCGGCGGGCCGGTGCTTGCCGAGTTTCTCGACGGCCTGGTCCCGGTAGCCGTCGTCGACGACGGGGCCGTTGTCGCTGGTGAAGATCACCAGCGTGTCGCGCGCCAGATTCCGGCGGTCGAGCGCGTCCAGAATCTGTCCGACGCACCAATCGAGCTCGAGAATGGCGTCGCCGCGCGGCCCCATGCCGGACTTGCCGGCAAAACGCGGATGCGGCACGCGCGGCACGTGGATGTCGTGCGTCGAGAAGTAAAGGAAAAACGGACTCTCGTGGCGGCGGCCGATGAACTCGACCGCCTTCGCCGTGATGACGTCGGCCATGTCCTCGTCGACCCACAGTGCTTTCTGGCCGCCGCGCATGTAGCCGATGCGGCTGATGCCGTTGACGATCGCCTGGTCGTGGCCGTGGCTCGGGTGGAGCTTGAGCAGATGGGGATGCGTCTTGCCCGTCGGCTCGCCTGGGAACGGAGTCTCGTAACTGACTTCGATCGGGTCGCTCGGGTCGAGATTCGCGACGCGGTGATTTTCGACGTAGACGCAAGGGACGCGATCGCCGGTGGCAGGGATGAGAAAGGCGTAGTCGAAGCCGATTTCGAGCGGCCCCGGCTTGATCTCTCCGTTCCAGTCGATCCGTCCGGCGCCCAGGCCGAGGTGCCACTTGCCGACGACCGCCGTGGCGTAGCCCTGGCGCTTCAATACGGCGGGCAGCGTGGGCCGTCCCGGCTCGATGATCAGGCGGGCGTCGCCGGGCAGCACTCCGGTGCCGGGCCGGCGCCAGGCGTATTCGCCGGTGAGCAGTGCGTAGCGCGAAGGGGTGCAGGTGGCCGCAGGCGAGTGGGCATGGGTGAAACGCACGCCGGCTGCGGCGAGCCGGTCGATGTGGGTCGTGCGGATGCGCCGCGCGCCGTAGGCGCTCACGTCGCCGTAGCCGAGGTCGTCGGCGTAGATCAGGACGATGTTGGGCCGCCCGGCTTTCGGCGGCTGAGCCGCCGCCCGGGCGAAAAGCGCGGCGCCGCAAGCCTTGGCGGCGCGATCGAGAAAGCTGCGCCGGTCCACGATGCCATCCTCTAGCTGACGACGATGTTGACCAGCTTATCAGGCACGACGATCACTTTCCGGACGCGGCGGCCGTCGGTGAACTGACGGACGCGCGCATCGGCCAGAGCGCGGCGTTCGAGCTCTTCGGCGGCCGTGCCGCTGGCGACCAGAACGCGGCTGCGCACCTTTCCATTGATCTGGATGACGATTTCGATCTCCTCCTCGCGGGCGAGCTCGGCGTCGTAGGCCGGCCACGGCTGGCGGAAGACCGGGCCCTGGCGGCCCAGCTCCTCCCAGAGCTCTTCCGCCAGGTACGGCGTGAAGGGGCCGAGCATGAGCACGAGCTTCTCGAGAATCTCCGCCAGCGCGGCGGCGGAGAGTTCGGCCTCGTCGGCGGCGAGCTGGTTCATCAGCTCCATGATGGCGGCGATCGAAGTG
>JBBIMZ010000585.1:0-2739 GCA_037444135.1 Solibacteraceae bacterium | reverse complement strand
CAAGGACCGATCAAGAGGCGTTGACCCTGGCGGGCTTCCGCAGTGCGCGCCAACTGCCGCAGGCCGACATAGTTCCGGATCGATCCCTTCAGGAAGATATCGTGCCAGCCGGCCCCATGGAGGGCCTTGACGGCCAGCTCGCCATAGTGATCGGAGATCTTCCAGCGCCGCCAATAGGCGTCCTCGGTTTCGTGTTCGACCCAGTCGCGGAAATAGGGCGCCAATTGTTCCGGCCCTGGCAAGGAGATCAACGGAAACCGCTCGACTGGCACCCGCCAGATCCAGTCGCGCAACCGGCGGCTGGCGCCCGCCTGCCGCCGCACGGTGTCGATCGCCAGGCCGGAAGCCCAGGAACTGGCAAACCACTGCATCAGCACGCCGCTCTGATAGGTCCAGCCGTCGTAGTATTCCGAAGCGGTCACGTAGGGGAAGATCGCCTCCAGATGCGGCGGTTGCGCGATGGCGGCCAGCATCTGGGTCGCCCCGACGTAGGAGCCGCCGAACATGCCCACACGTCCGTTGGAACCGGCGAGTTTGGCCGCCCACTCCACCGTATCGTAGCCGTCGTCGGCTTCGTGCCGGAACGGATAGAACTCACCCGCGGAATCGAAGCGCCCGCGCACATCCTGGATCACGACGACATAGCCGCAGGCCGCCAGCTGGCGCGCCTGACCCGCCGCGCCTTTACGGTCATACGGCGTCCGCTGGAGCAGGACCGGGAAGCTGCCTTCGGTCGCCGGCCGGTAGACATCCGCCAAGAGCGTCACGCCGTCGCGCATCGCCGCGCGCACGCCCGTCTCGACTTTGACCTCGAAGCGCTCCTGCGCCGCGGCCGCCGACGCCAGCGCCAGGAACGAACAGAGCCAACCCAGCTCGGGCCGCCGTAAATTTCCCCCGCTTGCGAGCACAAGAAGAGTAGTATAGAGCAAAGCACCGTCCGACAGCCGGAGATTGCATGCCATTCAAACATTTGCCATCGAGCTTGTTCCTGGGCGCCGCGCTCAGCGCTTCCGCGCAGCCCCGCTGGGAGAACCCCGTCAAGAAACTGTTGCGGGACGGCCAGCCGGTGATCGCCGCCACGATCACGATTCCGAGCGTCGAGTCGGCTGCGCAGGTGGCCAACGCGGGCTTCGACTTCCTGTGGATCGAGATGGAGCACAGCGCCATCACGCTCGAAACGGCGCGCAACATGATCTTGGCCACGCGCGGGCTGCGGGCCGTTCCTTTCATTCGCATCCCGGCCAACGAGCTGTGGCTCGCCAAACGCGCTCTCGACATCGGCGCGCTGGGCGTGATCTTCCCCTTCACCACGAACGCCCGCCTGGCGCGGCAGGCGGTCGCGGCGTGCCGTTACCCCACGGCGGGGCGCCGCGGTTACGGCCCCGGCCTCGCCACGTTTCGTTGGCCGGCGCCGGAGGAGGGCTACCGCGCCTTCGCCGACCGCAACGTGGCCGTCATTGTGATCGTCGAGGAAGCCGAGGCCGTCGCCGCCATCGAGGAGATCGCCGCCGTCGAAGGCATCGACGCCATCTTCATCGGCACCAGCGACCTGTCGTTCTCGCTCGGCCACGGCGGCGAGTTCGATCACCCGGTGGTCCGGCAAGCCATCGACAGGATCGCCGCCGCAGCCAGGAGTCACCGGGTTCCCGTGGGTCTGCCGGCCCGCTCGCCGGAGCAGATCAAGGAATACCGCGACCGCGGTTTCACGCTCTTTCAAGCGCCCGCGGACCTGAGCCTGATGCTGGCGGGAGCGCGGACTTATCTGGACCCGCTGGGCAAGTCCGGCGTGGATCCGCGCAAACAGCCGCTGTACTGAAGCGTCCGGATTCGAGCTGCCAGGAGGCTGCGTAATTTGTTCCCGACGCCGCTGGTAAATTCTCCCCGGCAGGGCTTGGGGCGAGAACGCCGCATGGCCGGTGTGGAGCGGGCTGGAGCGCAGTCCGGCGCTTGGCAGCCGGCTTGCTTCTTGCCTCGCCGGAAGCGGCCGGAAACTGCCGGGCGGAGAGGGCTTGGAGAGACGGAGTGAGGCCGTCGAGCAGACAGCTCACCTCCGGAGGAGGAAATGACGCGGGCGGAATCCTCTCCGGTTCGAAAACCTTTCGGCGCGGCCCCGGCCGCTTCCCGCGCGCCGGCTGCGCCGCCGCGACGTGCCGCCGTTGACCCCATGCGCATCATCATCCGGATCCATCGCGATAAGAAGAAACGGCCGGCGAGAACAGAGCGGAGCGCGGCGACCGACGTCGACTTGCGGGGGGTCTGGTGCCTGCGTTGTGGCTCGCGGTATGTGCGAAACTCGCGGCGCCGCGGGCTGGTCGATCGCCTCTTTCTGGTTTTCGGCTATCTGCCGTTCCGCTGCCTCACCTGCGGGCGCCGGTTCCGGTTCCGCGCGCCGCGGGGACGAGCGGGATCGGCTACGGCTGCTTAGTCTCGGCCATCGCCGATTCCCGCGCCAGACGCACCTCGGCGTTTTCGAGCTTCTTTTGAACGCCCGCCATCTGTGCGGGGTCCTTCTCGCCGGCAGCGCTCAATTCCCACTCGCGCAGCGAAATCCGCCAGTGCTGGATCGCCTCCTTGAGGCGACCCTGCTTGAAGTACACATCGGCCAGATGATCGTGCACGACCGGGTCGCGCGGCACCTTCTCCACCGCCCGCCGAAGATAGTCTTCGGCTTCCTCGAGCCGGCCCAGGCGGTAGTAGACCCACCCGAGGCTATCCAGATACGCGCCATTGTGGGGATCG
>JBBIMZ010000584.1:0-2739 GCA_037444135.1 Solibacteraceae bacterium | reverse complement strand
GCCGGCTGTTCGAGCAGGCGGCGGCATCCGGCGACGAGCCGCGGCTCGAGATGGTCCGGGAGAAGGTGGCGCCGGCGGCGAAGACTTACGCCGACTACCGCCAGGTGCTCGAGCGCGGCGACATCGACGCCGTCGTGATCGGCTCGCCGGATCACTGGCACGTGCCGATGACGGTGGACGCGATCGGCGCCGGCAAGGACGTCTACGTGGAAAAGCCGGTTTCCCACAGCATCGAGGAAGGGCGAGCGCTGCTCAAGGCGGCGGCCGCTTCGCGGCAGGTGGTGCAGATCGGCTACCAGCAGCGGAGCTGGGAGCATTTCCGCCAAGCGCGGGAAGTGATCGCTTCGGGGCGGCTGGGTAAGATCACGCTCATTCTGGCCTCGTGGTACCAGGCCTATTCCGAGTTCGATCCGGCGACGCCGTTCGAGCCCGGCAAGCTGGACTGGAGGCGCTTTCTGGGATCGGCGCCGGAGCAGCCGGTGAGCGCGGTGCGCTACTTCCGCTGGCGGTGGTTCTGGGATTTCGGCGGCGGGCATTTGACCGATCTCTACAGCCACTGGTGCGACACGATCCACTGGTTCATGGGCGAGGAGAAACCGGAGACGGCGCAGGCGATGGGTTCGAGCTATATGTGGCAGTTCGCCGAGTGCCCGGACACGATCAATGCCGTCTGGGAGTATCCGGGACGCTTTGCGGTGGTCTATAACGGGACGCTGCACTGCCACCTGGAGGGCGGCACGATCGTCTTTCGAGGCCAGAAGGCGATGATGAGGATCACTCGCGACGGTTTTGTCGTGTATCCGGAAGGCGTCGTGCCGCGCGAGAAGACCAGTTACCCGGAGCCGGAGATACAGATGTGGTCGCGCGAGGACGGCACGATCGCGCATATGCGGAATTTTCTCGACTGCGTGCGCAGCCGGCGCGAGCCGAACGCCCCGGTGGCCTCGAGCGTCGCCGCGGCCGAGGCCGCGCACTTCGGGAACCTGGCGCTGCGGCGCGGGCGGCGCCTGCGGCACGACGAGATCTGACGGCGCAGCAACCGGAACCCGGTGGTCCCCGTCAGGCGAGGCCGAGCCAGGCGGCGAGTTTCGGCCACTGCTGGCGGAAGGCAATCACCGAGATCGAGAGATAAAAGGCGGCGCAGGCGAGCAGGCCGGCGCGGAGGAGCCGGCCCGGACGCAGCGCCGGCGGAAGAAGCCGCAGGTTGACGTACAGGGTGTGGAGGGCGGAAAAGCCGAGGGCGAAGTTCATCATGACGCCGCTGGCGACGGCGAGCACCAGGGGGCTCGGCGTGAGGCGCAGGGCGAGAAGACCCCACAGGCAGTAAAGCGTGAGGATGGTGTAGTAGACGTACTTGACCTTGTGACCTTCGAGGCGGCGCAGGCGCGCCGAGCCGGTCCAGAGCACGTCGGTCCAGCGGCGGCAAATGTTATCGAGCTGGCTGACCTGGGTCGGCGCCATGATGAGGAAGCCGCACAACAGCGTCAGGAACCAGAAGATCCGGCCGTGCCGCGCGGCGATGGCCTCAGCCGACATGGCGGCGACGGCGTGGCCGTCCACCGTCGTGACGCCCCGGATGAATTCGTAGGAAAACATCGCGGGCAAAGCCATGCCGAGGACGCAACCGGGGGCCCAGAGGAGCAACTGGTCGCGCCGGATGTGGCGCAGCCAGCCGCGCCAGCGGCCCAGGTTCTCGGCTGTCAGCTCGAAGACCTTGCCGGTGTGCGAGAGGCGAATCGTGCGGCCGCCGATGGCGCTGGGAATGGCGCCGACCTTCGGTCCCATGCCCCAGCCTTTGTCGCGGGCGTAGTTGGAGAAGGCGGAGTTGGTCAGGCCGCCCGCGCCGGCGACCGCGGCGAAAGCGGCGAGCGTGGCCCAGTTGAACTCGCCCTGAGGCAGGCTGCCGATGCGGAACAGCCCGCTCAAGATCTCCCACCAGGTGCGGGGGCTGACGAAGAAGAGCGTGACGAATCCGAGGAATCCGAGCACCAGGACGAGCTTGGTGACCATGACGCGCTCGAGGGCGTTGTAGATCTTGCCGCCGAAGATCAAGGGGACGAACGCCGCCAGGAAGATCGCGTAGCCGAGCGTGCGCACGAGGGCGTCGTCGGCGCCGGTGGGCAGGCGGCCGAGGAGGACGGCCGCCAGGGGGACCGCGGCGTTCGAGGACAGGTAGGGCCAAACGCCTCCGAGATCGCCGAGCAGATAGAAGACGGTCCAGAAGCGCACGCCCGGCGGCGTGCGGAAGAAGCCGACGAAGATCGGCTCGCCGCAGTAAAGGGCGTAGCGCATCACCGAAAGGTTGTAGAAGACCTGCATCAGGATGGACAGGTTGGCCAGCCACATGACCTGTCCGCCGTACTGGGCGGTGACGAGGGGTCCGAAGAGCCACTCGCCGCCGCCGATGTTGGCGCCGACCATGAGGAGGCCGGGGCCGACAAGCAGCCGCCACTGCCGCCAGTCGAAGGCGGGCGCCGGAGGGAGGTCGTCTTTTTCCCAGGCTGGAAAGGCCGGCACGAGGGGCTATCCTAGCACGGCCTTCCGGCCGGCCGCGGTCAATCGGCGGCCGTCGAAGACGGTTCGGCGACGGCGGCGGTCACGGGGCCGGCCTCGATCCGCATGCCGTAGAAGGAGCGGCGGACGAAGTAGAGCGCGACGAGGAGGAACGCGGCCGAAAGCACGTGGCTCAGCGCCGGGCCCTGCTGCGCCGTGACCGAGACGGCCAGTTCGACGGCGAGC
>JBBIMZ010000583.1:0-2748 GCA_037444135.1 Solibacteraceae bacterium | reverse complement strand
TGGGCCGCGCGGCGTCTTCCGCGCCGCCTGCTGCCGGCCGCGGTTCTGCTCGCCGTCCTCGCCGCCGTGATCCAGCTCGACGAGTGCGCCTATCAGGCTCGCAAGTGGATCCGGCCGATCGACATCCGCCGGACGGTCGAGTTCGAAGCGGCCCGCTGGCTCCAGGAAAACCTGCCGGGCAGGCGCGTCTTCGCCACCGGTTCGATCAAGTTCTGGCTCAACGCCTTCGCGGACAACCCGCAGCTTGGCGGGGGCTTCGATCAAGGGATCGTGAACCCGATGATCCCCAGGGTGACGTTCGGGATCCCGTTCACCCGCGGCGATGGAGAGCGCTGCGCCCGCTGGCTCAGGGCTTATGGCGTCGATGCGGCCGTGGTGAGCGGGCCGAAAACGCGCGACGCCTACCGCGACTACCGGGACGCCGACAAGTTCCGCGGCCTCCTCCCACAACTGTGGCGCTCGGGCGACGATGTGATTTACGCGGTTCCACGCCCGTCTGCTTCGCTGGCCCACATCGTCCGCCGGAACGAGATCGTCTCGCGCGCGCCCGTGAACATCGAGGACGTCGAACCGATCGCCGCTTACGCCGCGGCGCTGGAGGACGCGACGCGCCGGCGGGCCCGCTTCACCTGGCGCGGCGCCGGCGAGGCCGCCATCGAGGCGGAGTTGAGCCCCGGGGAGCTGATTTCGATTCAGATCTCCCATCATCCGGGTTGGCGGGCCGCGGTGAACGGAACCGACGTGCCGGTGCGCGCCGACGGGTTGGGGCTGATGGTCGTCGAGCCGGGCTGTGTGAGTCGGTGCACCATCCGGCTGGAGTTCGACGGCGGTGCGGAGAGGAGGCTGGCGCGCCTGGCGCAAGCGGCGGCGCTGGCGGCCGGTTTGCTCTCGTGGAGGCGCCTCCGGCGGAGGGCGCCGCGCCCGGCATGAGATGAGCGAACAAGCGCCAATGGATCTCATCGACGCCCTCGAGGCCGTCATCTGGGAGGCCGATCCCGAATCGTTCCGCTTCCGGTTCGTCAGCCGGCACGCCGAGCGCCTGCTCGGCTACCCGCCCGAGCGCTGGCTCGCCGAGCCGGACTCGTGGCTCAATTGGGTCCATGTCGAAGACCGCGAGTACGCCGCACGGTCACGCCGGCGCGCCATCGAGCTGGGAAGGCGCTGCGAATTCGAGTACCGGATGCTGGCGCGGGACGGCCGCGTCGTCTGGGTCCGCGACACCGTCAGCGTCACGTTCGAAGGGCGGCGTCCGGCCGCCCTGCATGGGATCATGCTCGACATCACCGAGGCCAAGCAGATGGAACAGGTCCTCCGGCACACGGCTTTCCAGGATCCGCTGACGAATCTGCCGAACCGGAAGCTGTTCGAATTGCGGCTCGAGCAAGCGATGAAGCGCGCCCGGCGGAAACCCGAGCACCGCTACGCTGTCCTGTTCATGGACGTGGATCACTTCAAGGTGATCAACGACAGCCTGGGGCACCTGACCGGGGACCGCCTTTTGACGCAGACTGCGGCGCGGCTGGCCGTCTGCGTCCGCGACAGCGATACGGTGGCCCGCTTCGGCGGAGACGAGTTCGGGATCCTCCTTGAAGATATCGAAGATCCGGGTCACGTTCTGGAGATCGCCGAGCGCATCCAGGCTGCCGTGCAGCAGCCCTTTCTGCTCAACGACGCCGAGGGCTTCATGCCCACGGCGAGCATCGGCGTGGCGATCGGACACAGCGGCTACGCCACCCCCAAAGAGGTGCTTCGCGACGCCGACGCGGCTTTGTATCGGGCCAAGGAGAGCGGGCGGCGGCGCGTGGTCATCTTCGATCCTTCGATGGCGGAAGAGCGCGCTGCGGCCGGCAATCTGGACGAGGAAATGCGCCAGGCGTTTGAGAGCGGCCAGATTCAATTGGTCTTCGAGGAGATCCGCTCCGCTTCGACGGGCGCGCTGGCCGGACTCGAGGCGATGCCCCGCTGGACGCATCCCTGGCGAGGGTTGCTGCCGCCGGAAGGCTTCAGCACGCTGGCCGAAGAGAGCGGACTGGCCGCCGCTATCGGCTGGTGGGTGCTCGAGCAGGGTTGCGCGCGCCTGAAGCGGTGGCGCGAGGAGGCCGAACTGCCGTTGCGGATCCACGTGAAGCTCGGCGCCGGTCTGCTCGCGCAGGCGGACCTGATCAGCCGCTTCGCGGAACTGCTCGAGACCGCGCGGCTCGGCGCGGGCGCAGTATATCTGGAAATCCCGGAACTGGTGTTGATGGAGAATTTTACCGCGCTGGTCGGCCGGCTGGACCAACTCAAGTCGCTCGGCCTGGGACTGGTGGTGGATGAATTCGGGACGGGACACCTTCCGCCGTTGCGATTGCAGGACGTCTCGCCCGATTTCATCAAGTTCGACCCGCGGTCCATCCGCGGATTGCGCGCGGCGCGGCCGGAGCTCTCCTCGATGGAAGCCGTGCTCCGCCTGGCCCGGGGCCTCGGCGTGCGGACGATCGCCGCCGGGGTCGAGACGGCTGAGGAGCTGGCGCGGCTCCGGGCGCTCGGCTGTGATTTCGTGCAAGGGGCGGTGGTGGCCGCCGCGGCCGATGCCGCCCAGATCGCCGCCCGGCTCTTGTCCGAGCGCACTCGAATGTGACGAGGCAGGTCTGCGATAGACTGGAACAACAAGGAGGAATCTGTGCGCGGTAACGACAAGGTGATCGATGAGCTGAATGCAGCCTTGAAAGCGGAGTTGACCACGATCAGCCAGTACATCGTTCACGC
>JBBIMZ010000582.1:0-2753 GCA_037444135.1 Solibacteraceae bacterium | reverse complement strand
ACGGTTGCTTCTTCTTCGGCCGAATGTGTCCGAACATCGCGGTTCCGCTCGACCAGGCCGCGTCGTCAAAGTCCGGCCGGATCCAGGCAGCGTCCGGCTCGGCGAGCGAGTACCGCCACTCAGCGGGCTGGGAGTCGGCGCCGGCAATGAGCGCCGTCGTACGGTCGCCGGCATAGATGATGCGGTCCGGCCAGAGCAGCTTGCGGGCCGCCGCCGGGTCGCGCTCCAGCTTCGCCCGGGCCTCTTCATACAGCCGGGTGAGGCGAGCCACCTCCGCTCGTTCCGGTGGCCGCACCAACACCAGGCGGAAGGCGCGCTCGATGCGGGCCTCGAGGCTCGCGGCGCCCTCGCGCCAAACCCGGGCCGCCAAACGCGAGGCCGCCTGGAGCGCCAGCGGGTCGTTAAGCGCCACGAGCGCCTGGAGCGGCGTATTCGTGCGAATCCGGCGCATCGTGCACACCTCGCCGGAGGGCGCATCGAAGGTGACTGCGGCCGGATACGGGGAAGTACGCCTGCGGAACGTGTACAGGGCGCGCCGGTAGCGGTCCTCGCCCGGACTGGTCTCCCAGCGGTCGCGGCTGTAGACCACCTGCCAGACACCGTCAGGCTGGAGCGGCATCACCGGCGGGCCGTACATTTTCGCGCTGAGCAAGCCGGCTGCGGCGAGCATCTGGTCGCGGACCATTTCGGCCTCCAGGCGCACGCTCGGCCCGCGCGCCAGCAGCCGGTTGAAACGGTCGCGCTCGAGCAACGCCGGCCTGACGTCGGAAGACTGGCGGTAGGTGGCCGACATGACGATCTTCTTCTGGATCCCCTTCATGTCCCAGTCCAGGCGCATGAACTCGGTCGCCAGCCAGTCGAGCAGTTCCGGATGCGAGGGCGGCATCCCCTGGCTGCCGAAGTCTTCTTCGGTCTCGACGAGCCCGGCGCCGAAAAAGCGCGCCCAGAAGCGATTCACCGTAACGCGCGCCGTCAGCGGGTTGCGCTTGTCCACGAGCCACTTGGCCAGCCCGAGCCGGTTGCGCGGCGCCTCCTCCGGAAAAGGATGAAAGGCGGCAGGCACGGCCGGCTCGACCGGTTCGCCGGGATCGAGAAAATTGCCGCGCCGGTGAATCCGCGTTTCCCGGCGCTTGTCCGGAGGCAGCTCCCGGAGGATGAGCGTGGTGACCTTGCCGTCGAGCCGCAGCCTGGGGCGGTCGTCGATCTTGTCGGAGTCCTCCGTCTGATTGAAGAAGGCGTACAGCTGGTAGAACTCCTTCTGGGCGAGCGGATCGAACTTGTGGTTGTGGCACTGCGCGCAGCCCCAGGTCATCCCCATCCAGACCTGTCCTGTCGTGGCGACGCGGTCCTTGACCGCCGCGTCACGGAACTCTTCGTCGTCGGTGCCGCCTTCGTCGTTGGTCATCGTATTGCGGTGAAAACCGGTGGCGATTAGCTGATCGCGCGTCGGCACGGGCAGCAGGTCGCCGGCCAGTTGCAACAGCGTGAAGCGGTCGAACGGCATGTTCTCGTTGAGCGCGCGGATGACCCAATCACGGTACGGCCACATCGACCGCAGGCGGTCCGCCTCGTAGCCCTTCGAGTCGGCGTAGCGCGCCAAATCGAGCCACACGCTGGCCCAGCGCTCGCCGTAGTGAGGCGAGTTGAACAGGCTGTCGACGAGCCGCTCGTAGGCGTCCGGACTGTTGTCGTTGACGAAGGCCTCGACGGCCTCCGGCGACGGCGGCAGGCCGGTCAGGTCGAGCGAGACGCGGCGGATGAGGGTGTAGCGGTCGGCCTCGGGCGAGGGCGTCAGACCTTCGGCTTCGAGACGCGCCAGCACGAAGTAGTCGATCTCGTTCCTGGGCCAATCCGTCATGCGCACGCGCGGCAGCGCCGGGCGGACCGGGGCCTCGAACGCCCAGTGGCGGTCGTAGGGAGCGCCCTGGTCGATCCAGCGCTTGATCAGTTCGATCTCCTGGTCGGTGAGCCGCTTTCCCACGGCCGGCGGGGGCATGGGAGTTTTCGGGTGCGTGATGCGGATCACGACGCGGCTGGCGGCGCTGTTGCCCGGCACGATCCCGGCGTGGCCGCCCGTCTGGCCAGTGGCGTCGGCGCGCGTGTCCAGGCGAAGGTTCGCCTGCCGCGAGTGCTCGTCCGGCCCGTGGCAGGCGAAACAGTTCCTGGCGAGAATCGGGCGGATATCGCGGTTGAAGTTGACCGTCTCTCCGGCGGGCGCCGGAAGCGCCGGGGCTGCGGCGGCGAGCAGGAAAGCCCAGAGGCCCAGTCGTCGTTCCATCCCAGTATCCACTTCAGTATGCCAGCGCCGACGGCTCCGTGCATCTGCCGCGCCGGCTGCACGAGGGCCGGCCGCGGTGTATACTTGGTGACTGCCGAAGTCGACTCGGGCGGACCGCCTCCGGCGGCCGCCGTCAACTCAGAGGAGAGGGAAAGATGCGTACGTTCTGGGCGCTTGCAGCAGTTGGGGCTTTTCTGGCGAGCGGTTGTTCTCCCCGTAAAGAACCGGTCTCAGTGGACACGGTGCGCGTCACGCCGCCGGAGTTGCCGGGCTATGAATTGATGCGGGTTCCCGAAGAGAATCCGCTGACGCAGGCCAAGATCGATCTGGGCAAGATGCTGTTCTACGATGCCAGACTGAGCGGCGACGGATCGCGTTCATGCTACTCGTGCCATCTGAAGGAACACGGCCTCACCGACGGCAAGCCGACCGCCATCGGGGCTTACGAGGTAAAGCTGCCGCGCGCCAGCCCGAC
>JBBIMZ010000581.1:0-2757 GCA_037444135.1 Solibacteraceae bacterium | reverse complement strand
CAGGTGATCGCGGCGGCTTGCCCGTTTTGCCACACGATGTTCCGCGACGCCCTGGCCGGCGTCAATCCGGCGCCCGAACTGCTCGATATCGCGCAGATTGCGGCGGCCGGCTTGCCGCAGGCGTGACCGTTTCATCGGCCAGGACCGCCTCGAGTGGGCGGAAATATTCGAGCAGCGCCGCCGGCCCGATCGTCTCGCCCAGGGTTTCGCGCAGCACGTGGCGCCAATCGCGCGTGGCCCCCAACCGGAGGATCGCCAGCAGCCAGTCGCCGGCGGCCCGGCTGCCGTAATAGTTGGCCTGATGCAGGTCCTGCTTGAGGACATGCCGCGCCAGATAGCGGTGGAGCTGAAACTTGAGCAACGAGGCGATCGCGTAGTCATAATACTGCGCCGGGTCGTCGATGATGTGCGTCTTGGTGCACGCGTCGCAGTACTGTTCGCCGCGCGGCGCCGGCGGGACGATGCCCTGATATTGCGCCGTCAATTCCCACCATCGGCGGTTGAACTGGGAGGCCGGCAGGTCCTTCTCGTAAAGCTCGTACTCGAAGTGCGCCATCACGCCGGCGGCGAACGGAAGGAACACGATTGCGTTGTCGAGAGCCTCGTCAAGCAGCAGCATCCGCTGATCCAGGCGCTGGTCGGGCGCGAGCAGGCCGATGGCGCGCAGGTACGGTTGCTGGCGCGCGGCCAGTCCGATCAGCTCCCCGAAAGCCTCGTGGAAGGAGCGGTTCAGCCCCTCCCGCAGGACGTGAGGCACGTCGGGGTTCGAGTAGGCCAAGTAATAGTAGACGTGCCCGAGTTCATGGTGAGCCGTCTCGAACCAGTGAAAGTTCGGGACGACGTTCATGAGGCAGCGTACGTCCCTGTCGCGGTCGATGTGCCAGGCCGAGGCGTGGGCGTTCTTCCGGCGGCCGGCGCCCGGCGGGAGTTCGTACAGGTCGGACTTGCTCCAGAAGCCGGCGGGAAGCGGCGGCATGCCCAGCGAAACGTAGAAGCGTTCCGCCTGGCGCACAATCCATTCCGGCGACCGGCTGCGGACCGGGGAATCCAGATCGGCCCCCTCGACCAGACCGGGCCATTGCTGCCCCCAGCGGTTGGGCAGCCAGTGCGCCGGAATCTGCTCGGGCACTTCCTGGTGGAAGCGCTCCGCCAGCCGCCGCCGCGCCAGCCGGTGCAGCCGGTCATAGAGGGGCTCGACGCTGGAGACGGCCTGGTCCATGAGCTTCATCATCTCGGCCACGCTCATGCCGTAATCGGCCACCTGCAAGTGGAAGTAGGAGGAGTAGCCGAGCTGGCGGGCCACTTGGTTGCGTAGATCGCGCACCTCGGCGAGACCTTGTTTAAGGGCCGGCCCGCTTTGCTTGGAAACCTCCCAGATCCGCTTGCGCTCCGCCAGATCGGGCGAGCTGCGGAGCACCTGGTCAATCGCGTTCGCCGTGATCGGCTTGACGCACTCCCGGCCCCGGAACTCCAGGCAGAAAGTAAACCCGTCGAGAATCGCCGCCAAGCGCGCTTCGGCCTGGACGCGCCGGCGCACGACGTCGGGGATCGTCCCGGGCGCTTCGGCGGCGTTGAGCAGGATCTTGTCGAGCTGGCGGAATTCGAGGTTCGATATCGAGTCCTTGCGCCGGTCTAGGAACCGGCGGCTGGTTTCAATCACGTAGGGACTGCCGCGGAAGGCGGCGAGAGCCGAATCGGCGCCGATCCGCTCGCCGGTGTGCTCCTCGGTCACGTCCGTGGCGGCCTTCCAGGCGGCCTCCGAGGCCACCGTGTGGAGCCTCCGGTCGACCAGATTGTACATGCGCAGGAATTCCTGCACGTCGCCGTGCGAGGCCGGAGGGGAAGCCCCGCAGCCGCATAGCGACACCGCCGCCAGCCAGGTCGCGGGGACTTTCACACCGTGATTGTACTCGAACCGGAATCCCTGCGCCGCGCGCCGCGTCAGCTCTCGAGCAGGCGCTCCAGGCGCGAGCCGGGCGCCACGGCGGTCTGATTGCGCTCGGCGCCCACGGAGACGGCCCCGATTTCGACCCCCGTGCTCTCTTCGAGAAAGTCGAGGTAGCGCCGGGCATTGGCGGGCAAGTCCTCAAAGCGCCTCACGTTCCGCGTCGAAGTCTTCCAGCCGGGCAGCGTCTGGTAAACCGGCTCGACGCGCGCCAGCGCCGCATGCGTGGCGGGCATCTCGCTGATCTGCCGGCCATCCAGGCGGTAGCCGGTGCAGACGCGGATCTGGTCGAACTGATCGAAGACGTCCAGCTTGGTGATGGCCAGGCTGTCGATGCCGTTGATCATCGCCGTATAGCGGATCAGCGGCGCGTCGAACCAGCCGCAACGCCGCGGCCGGCCGGTGACGGTGCCATACTCGCCGCCGGCGATCCGGATGCGTTCGCCGTATGCGTCCAGGGCTTCTGAGGGGAAAGCTCCCCCGCCCACGCGCGTCACGTAGGCCTTGGAGACCCCGATCACGCCGTCGAGCTTCGTCGGCGGGAATCCCGCGCCCGTGGCCACCCCCCCGGCCGTCGCGTTCGAGGAAGTCACGAAGGGATAGGTGCCGTGGTCGATGTCCAGCATCGAACCTTGAGCGCCCTCGAACAGGATCCGCTTGCCTTCGGCCACGGCCCGGTGGAGCAACTGGGCCGTATCGCAGACCATTGGCCGCAGCCGACGGCCGTAGCACAGGTACTGGTCGAGGATGGCCTCGTAGTCGAGCGTCTCCTGAATGCCGAAGGCGCGGGCCAGGGTGGCTTTATCTTCGGC
>JBBIMZ010000580.1:0-2758 GCA_037444135.1 Solibacteraceae bacterium | reverse complement strand
CGGAAGAGGACCTGGCGCTGGCGCGGGCGGCGCAGGCCGAGCTCGAAGTCAAAGTCGAAGGCCTGAAGACCGAGGTAGGCAAACTGCGCGAACCGGGCATCGGCGGCAACGCCGGCTCGGACGACATCGCCGAGGTGTCCTGGAATCTGCCGACGGTGGTGCTCAGCTACCCCGGCAACATTCCGGGCATGATCGGCCATCACTGGTCGAGCGCCATCGCGATGGCGACGCCGATCGCGCACAAGGGGGCGACGGCAGGCGCGAAAGCTTACGCGCTCACGGCCCTGGACCTGCTCTTGCGCCCGGAGATCCTGGAGGCGGCCCGGAAGTACTTCGCCGAGCAGACCCGGACCGTCCAGTGGAAGTCGCTGATCCCGATCGACGCCAGGCCGCCGATCGAGATCAACCGGGAGAAGATGGAGCGCTTTGGCCCCGCGCTGCGCAAGCTCCGCTACGACGCCCGGCGCCACCGCACCTATCTCGAGCAGCTGGGCGTGCGCTATCCCACCGTGCGGCAATAGCATCCGGCGAAAACAAACGAGCCGGAACAGAAAACTTTTGTCTACCCGCTACTGAAATCCGTTTTTCGGCCGATTACCTTGCTGGAGCAGGTCCTGAAAAAGGGCTGACCGAGCGGGAGCCATGGTCGAGACGGAGCAATCACCGGCGAAGGGCCACTCGCGGCCGGAGGAAGCGGCTGCGGGCTTTCTGTCAGACGAACGCCTGACGCCGGCCCGTTTCCACCAGCGGCGGCTGCCGGCAGGCCGGAGAGTTTCATGAGCGTCGTCGATCCCAGGAACCGATTGGTGAATTTTCGTTTGAGCGAAGACGAGTTCGAGCGCCTGCGGCAGGCTTGCTCGCGGCTGCGGGCCCGGAGTATTTCCGAGTTTGCGCGCAACGCTGTTCTGCACAGCCTCGAGGAGGTCTTCGGCGTTCCGGCGGCGTCCGGCGAGCGCCTGGCGGCGCTCGACCGGAAGGTGTGCGAGCTGGAGATCCGTGTCGATCAGCTGTTGCGCCTGATCGGAGCGGCGGGCCGAAGTTGGATGGCTCACGGGCCGTCGCTCGCGCTGGCGAGCGAGGTCGAGGCCCTCGGCGCAGGGCTGGCGTGCGAAGGGCGCGGGATGCGCTAGCCGCGAATCGGGCGTTTCCGACGAGGGAGGCACTGGATTGATGTTGGCACGGTTGATTCTGGCATGCCTGGCGGCGCTGGCCGCCCGGGCGCAGACGGGCGCACCGGCGGCGGCCGGCGGGGCCAATCTGCCGGCGCAGCGCATCGGCGCCAACGATCTGATCGCCGTTTCGGTTTACGACGCGCCGGAGTTCACCCGGACGATCCGCGTCGGCACGGACGGGACGATCCGGCTGCCGATGGTCAAGCAGAAGATCGCGGCGCAGGGGCTGCTGCCGGCCGAGCTCGAGGCCGAGATCGCCCGCGTGCTGGCGGCCGAAGAGATTCTGGTCGACCCGGTGGTGACGGTCACGATCGTCGAGTACCAGAGCCGGCCGATCAGCGGCGTGGGGGCGGTGCGGCGGCCGCTGACGTTTCAGGCGGACACGACTGTGAGCCTGCTGGACGCTCTGGCGCGCGCCGAGGGCCTGCGGCCGGACGCCGGGCCGGAGATCCTGGTCAGCCGGGCGCAGCCGGGGCCGGGCGGCGAGCCGGTCTCGCTGGTGCGGCGCATCCCGGTCAAGGAGCTTCTCGAAGGCGTCGATCCGGAATGGAACATCAAGCTCGAAGGCGGCGAAGAGATCCGCGTGCCCGAGGCGGGCAAGGTCTTCGTCGTGGGTAACGTGAGGCGCCCGGGCGCCTTCGCCGTCGATGACACCGAGGGAACGAGCGTGCTGAAAGTGCTGGCGCTGTCGGAGGGGCTGGCGCCGTTTGCCCACAAGAACGCCTACATCTACCGCAAGGAGGCGGCGACCGGCTCGAAGAACGAGATCGAGATTCCCCTCCAGCGGATTCTCGAGCGCAAGGCGCCGGACGTGCCGCTGCTCGAAAACGACATTCTCTACGTACCTGACAATCGCGGCAGGCGTCTGAAGCTGACGGCGCTCGAGAAGATCATCACCTTCGGCAGCGTGACCACCTCGGGCGTGCTCGTCTGGGGCGCGGCGCGCTGAGGGTGGTTTCACCAGCCAAGGTCGACTTGAGGAGAGAGCATGCCTGAAATGCAACCTGAACGGAGTCTGGCCGTGCTGTCGGAGCCGGTGCGTACGACGGCGGTGGCGCCGACGTACACAGTGGCCGAGTCTGACCCGACCGAGCCCGCGCTGCCGCTGTCTCATTATCTGTGGATTCTGCGGCGGCACGGCTGGCGGATCGCCGCGTTCGTGGCCGCCTCGGTGGTGGCGACGCTGCTGGTGTCGCTGCGGATCCAGCCGGTCTTTGAGTCGACGGCGACGGTCGACATCGATCGGCAGACGCCTTCGGGCGTCGTATTTGATTAGGCGACCAGGGAGATCTACAACGATTCGGACCAGTTCCTGGCGACGCAGATCCGGCTGATTCAGTCCGATTCGGTGCTGCGGCCGGTCGTTGAGAAGTACAAACTGCGGGAGCAGGAAGGCAAGCGCCGCGTTCGCGCCGCGGCCGTCGAGCCGGAGGAGGCGCCGGTGGTGCTCGAGAACCTGAAGATCACACGGCCTCCCAACACCTACTTGCTGCGGATCAGCTACCGTTCGACCGATCCGCGGCTGGCGGCCGAGGTCGCCAACGCCATCGCGCGCTCCTACCTTGAGCACACCTACAACATCCGTA
>JBBIMZ010000579.1:2480-2765 GCA_037444135.1 Solibacteraceae bacterium | reverse complement strand
CTACCGGGACATTCGCGGCTTTCTGTCGAACCGCATGATGTACGCGATGCTCCGCGAGGCCTTCTATCTGGTCGAGCAGGGCGTCGCCAGCCTCGAGGATGTGGACCGCTCGTTCCGCAACGACATCGGCTGGTGGGCCACGATCGCCGGTCCGTTCCGCTGGATGGATCTCACCGGCATCCCCGCCTACATGGCCGTAATGGAGGGCCTGCTGCCGGAACTCAACAACTCCACCGAGGTGCCGCGGCTGATGAAGGAAGTGGTGGGCCGCGGCGCGCTCGGCAT
>JBBIMZ010000579.1:831-2463 GCA_037444135.1 Solibacteraceae bacterium | reverse complement strand
GACGGCTTTTATCCGTACACCAAGGCTGCGGCGAAGAAGTGGGAGCAGGCCTGGATCGATTTCACCTACGACATCCGCAAGCTCGTCGACAAATACCAGAAGCGGGTGAAACTCTAACCGGTGCCGTGCCGCGAGCGCGCCAAAAGCGGCGGGCGGCCATCATCGACGCCGCCCGCCGGAGCCGGGAGTGGAATCGTGCGCTCAACACCGGCGCCGTACGCCGTGCTCCACCCCGGAGAGGACATGGCAGACCTCAGCGGGCGTCCAGGCGCCACACAGCCTGGCAGGGCCCGCCGGTGCACATCAACTCGACGTTGACGATCCCATTGGCGCAGCCGGCGGCGGTCCGGAGCGTGCTATTGGCGATCACACCCTGAACGTTGTTGTTGGCCGCGTCCCGCAGGTTGAGTTGTACCGACGTGCCCTGTACGAGCGTGACCGTCCCACAGACATTGGTTGCATCGGTCAACTGGACGGCGATGTCGGCGATGTTGGCCTGGCGGACATAGGCGCCGGGTCCGGCCAGCGTCTTGCCGCCGGCCCGCAACGTGTCCAGCGCTTCTTTGATCGCGTTGCCGCCCGCCTGAGCAGACACTCGGACTGCGGCCGGGCCGCAGAGCGTGCACGCACCAAGCAGAGCGATGGCGAAAGTTCGCATGTAGTGTTTTCTCCTCCGTGATTGGGTGAGGTTTCTCGAGTCCCCTTCGGGTCGATCCCCGGTGAGCCTTTGAAGAGCGTCCCGACTGAGCTCACTTCTGAGTATACGGTGGCCGTCGCCCCGCGTCAAGGAAAGATGGTGCTACTGGTACCGATAGCACTTCGTCGAGCATCTCCGGCGCAGGTGTGACCTCGAGTCGGCGCGGCGCATCATCGGCTACAGTGAGGATGTGATGCTGTTCGGACTTCTGCTGCTGGCGGCTGTGGCGGATTGGGTACCGGCCCGCTGGATCTCTTCGGATCCGGCGAGCCTCGAGCTGCTGCGTGAGACGCCGGTCAACTGCCTGCTGCTCGAAGAGCCGCTCTGGTCGGCGGCGTTCAACGGAGAGGCGCGCGAGGCCGGCGCGGCGACGCTCGCCGTCATCCGCCCTCCGAGCGACCCGGCGGCCGCCACCGAGACGGCCGTCGGCCGGCAATTCACCGGCGTGGTGTACGAGGGTGATTTTCCGCGCGATCGACTCGACAAAGCCAGGCTGCTGGCGGCGAAGGCGGATCTGATCATCGCCGAACTGCCGCCGCGCACGTCGATGCGGCTGAACAGCTCGGACCCGATCATCGGAACCTATCAGGGCGTCTGGCCGGGAATCAATATGGCCGACGACGGCTCGGCCAAAGCAGCGCCCACGGGCGGACCCTGGATCGACACCAACGCGGGCTTCCTGCGCTTTGTGCGGGCGGCGACCGGCGCTGCGGTCTGGATCGGCAATCAGCCTCCGGCGAAAACCATCATTCCTCCCGCCCGTTATTTTCAGGCGATCGCCGACGCCGCGATCGTCGGGGCGCGCTGGATTGTGGCGCTCGATGCCGAGCTGGCGCGGAAGCTCGCCGGGCGGGACGCCGCGGCGCTCGAGACCTGGCGGCGGATCGGCCGGCACCTGGCCTACTGGCAGGAACACACGGAATGGGCCGGCTATC
>JBBIMZ010000579.1:0-821 GCA_037444135.1 Solibacteraceae bacterium | reverse complement strand
GAGACGATCCGGGGCGCCATGATGGCCGTCAGCGTGGATCCGGCCGCCTTGACGCCCGAGCAGAAGGAGATCCTGAAGCGCTTCACGCGCAGCGGCGCCTCGCTGCTTTCCGCCCCGCCGGGCTGGAAGTTCCCCGAGGTCGCGCCGGGCCAGCTCACGGTGGACAAGAAAGAAGTCGAGCGGCTGGACGACATCTGGCGGGGCGTCAATTCGATGGTGGGCCGGGAGAACCTCGGCGTGCGCCTGTTCAACGTCTCGAGCATGCTTTCCGAACTGGTCGCCGGACCCGGCGGGCGCCCGGTGGTCCTCCATCTGGTAAACTACTCCGACTATCCCGTGGAGCACGTGACGGCGCACTTTCTGGAGCGATTCAACAGGGCGCGCCTGCTGGAACCCGAGGCGCCGCCTCGTGAGCTCGCCGTCTATCCGCAGGGCGGCGGCTGCGGCGTCGACATCGACACCGTCCGCCATGCGGCCACGTTGATCCTGGAGTGAGGCAGATGTTCCCTCGATGGCTGATCCTGCTGGCCAGCGCGGCCGCGATTTTGCCGGCCCAGCGCCGGACCGAGTTTGAAGGCCGGCCCGCGCTCGTGCTCGAGAACGACCGCCTCGAGCTGACGGTCCTCACCCAAGGCGGCGCGCTGGCCCGGATCGTGCTCAAGGACGATCCGGAGCGGCTGAATCCGCTGTGGGAGCCGGCGCGCCTGGCGCGCGAACTCGGCCAGCCCAGCCGGTTCGGCGCCGGCACCGGGCATTTCGTGTGCGTCGATGGGTTCGGGCCGACGTCGAAGGAGGAGCGGGCGGCGGGCCTGGAAGGCCAC
>JBBIMZ010000578.1:0-2767 GCA_037444135.1 Solibacteraceae bacterium | reverse complement strand
CGACGCCGCCCACGCCGTGGTCCATCATTCGCACGACGGCGTTCGAGCCTCCTCCGCCCACGCCGATGACTTTGATCTTGGTGGTCAGGGGGCACTCCTCGTCGGCGATCTCAAACTTCAGTTCGTTCAACGCTCGTCTTGCCTGCGTCATACTCTCTCCAGCCTTTCTCGGGCGCTTGTTCAGCGCAGAATCAAACCCAACAGACCCGGCGGCCGCCGCCGTTTCTCCCGGCGGATCTTCAGGCGCGCCGAATACATCGCCAGCCCCACCGCCGTGGTCCATTCCGGGCTGTTCAGCTCGGCGGGCAGGTCTTTCACCCCCAGCGGCAATCCCTTGCGGGCCTGGCAGTTCAGAACTCGTTCGGCCATGTCGAGCATGCCGTTGAGCAGCGTGGCCGCTCCGGTGAGCACGACGCCCTCCAGCAGCGACCGCTCCATGCCCACGCGCGCCACTTCGGCCCCGACGTAGGCGAACAGCTCCTCCGAACGGGCGTCCAGAATCCGGTTCAGGTCGCGGCGGGAGACCTCGCGGGCCTCGCGTTGCTCGCGGGCGGGAACCACGATCGAACTGTTGTCCGCCGTCAGTCCGAGGATGGCGCACCCGTATTCCGTCTTCAGATCCTCGGCGTCCTCGTAGGCGATGCACAGGCCCCAAGCCGCATCGCGCGTCAGATGATCTCCCGAGACCGGAAGACTGACGGAGTGCACCAGGGCGTCGCCTTCGTAGATCACCAGGTCGGTCGACTGCATGCCGATATCGACCACGGCGATGCCGCGGCTGCGCTCCTGCGGCAGCACGGCGGCGTAGGCGGCGGCCAGCGGCTCATACACGGTTTCCTCGACGGCGATGTGCGCCTGGTGCATCGCCGACACGACGCTGTGGGTTTCCTGCGTCGAGGTGGTGATCAGATGGACGTTGGCTTCCAGGCGCGAACACTCCACGCCGGTGGGATCGGTAAAACCGGGGCGCCCGTCGACGGTGAAGAATTGCGGGCAGATATGCAGGATCATCCGGTCATGCTCGAGGCTGACGCGCGCCGCTTGCTCGATGGCGAAGGCCATTTCATCGCCGGCGACCTCGCGCGGGCGCGGAAACCGGTACGCCCAATGGCTGTCGAAGCCGTAAACCGTCGGGCCGCCGACCCCGACGACGGCGGATTCGACGGCGACCTCGGCGATCTGCTCGGCCGCGCGGACCGCCTCCTGGATCGCATCCGAGACGCGCTTCTGGTCAGCCACCCGACCCTTGTGCCAGCCCGACGAGCGCGCCTCGCCGTGGCCGAGATACCGCAAATAGTCACCCTCGAGCGCCAGCACGACGCAGCGCGTCCGCCAGCTGCCGGCGTCGACGCCGGAGGCCAGCAGCGCGGCGGCCGTCTTCAGGCGGTGGGGCGCACTCTCGGCAGTACTCGGGGCCGCTTTCATTGGCTGACTCCATCGATCACGGTGATTCGGTCCTCCAGCCGGAGATCAAATCTCTTCGCCGCCGGGTAGCGCCGGCGGACTTCGGCAAAGTACTGCAGGAAACGCCGGAGGCGGTAGGAATAGCGCTCCCGGCCAAGCCACGCCTGCACCAGCTCGCCGCCGGCGTTCACCGTCACCTTCATGTTGTTGGGGTTGCCGGCGTCCACCTCCGAGACCCGCTCGCGCAGCTCCCCGATCTCCTCCAGCAGAGCGAGCATCCTCCGGACGCGCAGGGCGCGCGCCTCCGGGCTCTGACGCTCCTCGAGACCGGTTAACACGGGCAGGTCGTAGCGGGCGCCGCCGGGAATTTCGAGCAGGACGCCGTCGGCGTCGATCAAAGCCGTGTGATAGGCCGCCCCGGCCTGCCGCGGCTCGAGGCGCGCGAAAGCCGCCGGCCGCCGCTCGGCGAGGCGCACGCGCAGGCGGTTGGGCCAGAGCCGCACCACCGTCGCGTCCCTGACCCAGTCGATCGCCAGCAACTGCCGGCGGCGTGAGGCGACCGGCAGCAGGTAGACGCTCCGGCCCGCGTCTTCGGCGAAGACCTCGAGCACGCGCTCGCGCGAGGCGTTCCCCAACCCTTCCAGCTCGATCGGGAGCCCGGCGCCTCCGGCAGAGTCCGCCTTGCCCGGCCGAAATCGCGGATCTTCGATCAACGCCTGCTCGACCGCCTGATACAGCAAGATCACCCCGGCCAGAGCGGCGGCCAGCACTCCGGTGAGAAGGCTCCACCGCAATCCGGCCCGGATGCGAGCCACCCGGCTTTCCGCGGACGCGCTGCGGCCAGCCATTTCAGCCCCTTTCCTCCAGCGCCCGGAGCAGCATCTCGGAAGCCTGCGAGACGCTGCCGGCCCCGAGCGTCAACACCAGCTCGCCCGGCCGGGCCTCGGCCAGCACCGCGGCGACACCCTGCTCGAGCGTTCCGGCATAGGTGACGGCGCGATGGCCGAAGGCGCGCAGCCGCTCGCACAGCGCTTCGGCGGTGACGCCTTCCATGGGCGGCTCCGAGGCGGGATAGATATCCAGCACAAAGACGGCGTCGGCCTGGTGGAACGCCCGCGCGAAGTCGTCCATCAGCAGCCGCGTCCGGCTGTAGCGGTGCGGCTGGAACAGCACGAGCACCCGCCGGAAACTGCCGGCGCGCGCCGTCTCCAGCGTCGCCCGGATCTCGGTCGGGTGGTGGCCGTAATCGTCGACGACCGTGATGCCGTGGCGCACGCCCTTGAGCTGGAACCGCCGCTCGACGCCGCTGAAATCGGCAAGCGCCTGCCGGATCCGCTCCGGGTCGGCCGCCGGCTCGAGCGCC
>JBBIMZ010000577.1:0-2768 GCA_037444135.1 Solibacteraceae bacterium | reverse complement strand
CTTCCCTACGCGCTGGCTGAGGCCGAACAAAACTTCCTCGTGCCGGATCGGGAGCAGGCGCTGATCTGGGCGGACCTGGTGCCGCAAATGATCTTGAGCGCCAAAGTGCCCCGCTGGTGGAATGTGTCGCCGGCGCAGCTGCACTGGCTGGGGCTGCACATGCGTTACGGCGAGTCGGCTCTGGCCGAGAGCGTGGTGAATCCCGAGACGCGCCGGAAAGTGCTCGACCGGATCGCCCAGCAAGCAACGCCGGCGCGCGTCAGCAAGGTCGCGGCGCTCCTCGAGCAGGGCGATGTGCCCGAGGCGCTGGAAAACGTCACGCCGGCGGAGCTGTTCCTGCTGGCGCATCATCTGATCCGCCACGCCGAGATCGAGCCGGACGCGATCACCCGCGAGATCCGGCGTCTGGCCGACGAGCGCCAGCAGGAGGTCAGCGACGAGGCGATTTCACGGGCTTTCGGCTCGCCCAAGCCGACGCTGGCGACCTCCTACCGGCCCGAGCTGCTGCACATGCGGACCTTCCCTACCTTGATGGGCTATTCGAGCCGCATCCTGGCCGAGAGCTGGGAGTCGAACCTGCTCTATTACGCGGCGCTGGCCGACGAGCTCTACTTGCGCCCGTCGCAATTGAACGTGATGGTGCCGCAGTGGACGCAGCGGACCGTCGAGAAGATTTTCGCCACACATTTGGAGGACTGGCCGGCCGTGCTGCGCTCGCTGCGGCAGGTGGGCAACGATGTTCGCGTCGAGATGAAGCGGCGAACCGAGGCGACGCAGCAGGCGTCGCTGGAGTAACATCGGAGGAGCAATTCTCATCGCCGAAGGAGGTGTGATGTCAACCGGATATTCCCCATCCAGGCTATGGTCAATGGCGTCGGTGGGCCTCGCACTGGCGCTGAGCGCGCCGGCGGCGGCGCAGACGGGGCAGCGTCCCGTCTTCCGCGTCAAGGTGGACATGGTAGTCCACAGTTTCACGGTGACCGACAGTAAGGGCAAATACGTCACAGGGCTGAAGCCCAAGGATATCCGGGTGCTGGAAGACGGCATCGTGCAGCGGATCGCCACGTTTGCCGAAGGCAACCAGCCGCCGCTACAGGTGCTCGAGGACGGCTCCACGCGTCCGCTGATCGCCGCCGGCGGCGGCCGCAGCGATGGCGCGACGGGCCCGAGGGCCGAACTCCGCTCGGACGCCTTTGTGGGCACGAACGTCTTCATTCTGTTCGACACCAGCAATTACATGTATCGGGGCTTCGTCTACGCCTCCGACGCCATCGCCGATTTCGTGCGCGGTCTGGACCGGGCCGACTCGGTGGCGATCTACACCTTTAGCCGGAACCTGTCGCGCGCGGCCGATCTGACGCGTGACCGCACGATGGCCATCGTCGGCCTGCGGCGCGCCGTGGCCGGCGACGACGCCGCGCTCTACAACGCGCTGCTTTTGACCTTGCGCGACGCGGCCAAGGTCCCCGGCCGCAAGGTGGTGATCGTCTTCTCGAATGGTCCGGACAACGCCAGCATGGTGGCGCCCGACGACGTGCGCGCCGTGGCGGAGGACGAGGGCATCCCGATCTACGTCATTTCGACCAACGAGGTCAACAAGGACCAGATCTCGAGCAATGTCTTCCGCCGGATCTCGGCGCGCACCGGTGGGCAGGTCTATTTCGCCAAGACCTGGCAGAAGCAGGTGGAGGCTTTCGAGTCGATCCGCGAGTCGCTGGGCAACTCCTATACGGTCACCTATTACCCGGCGCCGAACCCGAACGAAGGCTTCCGGCGCGTGGCCGTCGAGATCGTCTCCGACGTGGGCAAGAAGTACCGTGTGCGGGGACGGCCGGGATACCGGCCGCGGGCCGGCTTTTGAGACCGGCCTGTTTTTGTCGAACAGGACCCGAAACGCCTCTTTGCGAGCCGCCCGGCGGCGGCGCCGTGTGCTAGAGTGAGTATCTCGATCAAAGCTCTTTCCTGATGTCAGTCCAGATCTTCCTTCAGGGCAAGCTGCTCGGCATCGATGACTTTTTGTTGTCGCCGGCCGGGCCGGACGAGCTCGCGCACGCCGGCCGGTGCGGCGAGGCCCTGCTGGTGGGGCGCAGCCGCTGGGTGTCGCTGCTGACGGAAGTGTTGCCTCGCGCCCTGCTCGCCGAACTGGGACTGGCTCGGGTATTGTTGGGATCGAGCGGCGGCGGGCAGTTCCTGGTCGTACTGCCGGAGGAGGCCCGCCAGGCCGCGGAGACGTTTCTGGCTTCGGCCGCGGCCGACGTCGGCGCTCTGAGCCAGAGGCGCCTGCGGCTGGTCTGGGCGGTGACCGAGAATTTAGGCGACTGGAGCATCGTCCGGCGAAGGCTGCATGAGGCCATGCGGCCTCAGCGTGATGCGCCCGCCGCCGGGTGGGAGGCGGGCTTGTTTGAACCCTTCACACCGGCGGGGTCTCCTGCCGGGGCGTACTTCGCCGCCGACATGGGCCTGCGCCTGACCGAAGCGCGCGCCGTGAGCTGGTCGCCGGAGCGACCGGCCCGGATGCTGCTCGGCGAGGGCAAGTATAGCTGGCCGCTCGGCAACTCGCCCGAAGCGATCCCTCTGGCGCGGCACGCGGCTCCCACCGACGACCACAGCGCGCCGGCCTCGCCGGCAGAGCTGGCCCGCCGCGCCGAGGGGCGCCAGCTTTGGGGGGGTCTCCGCGGCGACGTCGACAACCTGGAGCTCCGCTGGCGCCGGCTGCAATCGATCCAGGAGCACGTCCAGCTCGCGGTCCTCTATAAGCAGATTTTCGC
>JBBIMZ010000576.1:0-2782 GCA_037444135.1 Solibacteraceae bacterium | reverse complement strand
TCGCGTACTTCGTGCTGGTGGCAGGGTTCGGGATCGAGTGGTTCGCGTCCCGGCGCTGGGGCCAAGGGGCGCTGGCGGCGATCTTCCTCTTCATCGTGATCTCGACCGGCCGGATCTTCCCTCACGACATCTCCTATTTCAACGAATGGGCCGGAGGACCGGAACGCGGCTGGCGCTACCTCTCCGACAGCAACATCGACTGGGGACACCTGCTGCCCGAGCTGGCCGCCTACATGAAGAAGCACGGGATCGCGAGGGTGAAAATGTTCCCGTTCGGCTTCGACAAGCCGCACCGGTACTTCCCTCACGGCGAGGTTGAGATCCAGTACTCTCCCTGGACCCCGGACAAGATCGACGGCCCGGTTTACGTCCCTGGGCCCGGGATCTACGCAGTTCCCGTTTCCCTTTTGGGAGGGCAGTATTACGAGCCGGAGTTTAAGGATTTTCTCCGGTGCTTCCGGGACCGCGAGCCGGATGCCCGGCTCGGCTGGGGACTGCTGATTTTTTACGTCCGGGAGCGCCCCGCCTCTTGACGGGCTGTGTTACTGTAATTGGCTGCCTGTTTTCGCGGCTGATGTCTGGTAACGGGGGTGGCCATGGAGAGACTCACGGGGTTGACGATCTTTTTTCCGGCCTACAATGACGCGCCGGCCCTTCCGCAGTTGATCGAAAAGGCATTCTTCTACGGCGATCTTTGCGCGGAGGATCTCGAAGTAGTCGTTGTCAACGACGCCAGCGAGGACAACACGGATGAAGTTCTCGCCGAACTGCGGCGCCGGTTCGGCCAGCGGCTGCGGGTGATCCGGCACGAGAGCAACCGTGGCTACGGCGGTGCGTTGCGCAGCGGGTTTCACGCGGCGACAAAGGAATTTGTCTTCTACACCGACGGCGATGGGCAATACGATCTGGCGGACTTGCCGCGCCTGGTCGAACGGATGGGACCGGGCATCGGCCTGGTCAACGGCTATAAGACGTCTCGCCAGGATGCCTGGTACCGGATAGTACTGGGGAATCTTTACTTGTTCGCGACGCGCCATCTATTCTGGTTGCGGATTCACGATGTGGACTGCGACTTCCGGCTCATCCGGCGGTGCATCCTGGAGGATCTGGAAATTACGAGCACCAGCGGCGCCATCTGCGTGGAGTTGGTCCGCAAGATCCAGTCGACCGGCTGCGGCGTCGTCGAGGTTCCCGTGCGGCACCTGCCGCGCCTGCACGGCCGGTCCCAGTTCTTCCGCTTCGCGAACCTGTGGAAGATGACGGCCGACGTCGGACGGCTTTTTGTCTCGCTGATGGTGCTGGGACAGGCCAGGCCGGCCAAGAAACGTCACCTGGCGCCGGCTTCGGAGCATCTCCAATGACGAAGGATCGCTATCGCGGCAAACAAGTTTTGGTCACGGGCGGTTTGGGTTTCATCGGCAGCAATGTCGCGCTGGCCCTCTGGCGCGGAGGCGCCGCGGTTACGGTCGTCGATGGCGTGATCCCGGGCTGCGGCGCCAACGAGCATAACCTGGCGCCGGCGGGCGGCGCCATTCGAGTGGTCCGGGCCGATGTCGGCGATGCGGAAGCCCTGGCCGAGGTCCTGCCCGGCTGCCAGGTGATCTTCAATCTCGCCGGCGAGATCAGTCATCCGAACAGCATCCTGTTTCCGGAGCGTGACCTGGAGCTGAACGCGCGGTCCCAACTGCGGTTTCTGGAGTCCTGCCGCCGCCTGGCGCCGTCGGCACGAATCCTTTACGCCAGCTCCCGGCAGGTCTACGGCACCCCGGAATACCTTCCGGTTGACGAGCGGCACCCGGTGAATCCGACGGACTTCAACGGCGTGCACAAGCTGGCCGCCGAGCGCTACCATCGGCTGTTCTCGGTGATCCACGGGCTCGAAACCATCTCACTCCGCCTGACGAACGTTTACGGGCCCCGCCAGGCGCTCCATTTGCCCTGGCAGGGCTTCATCGGCGCCTTCCTGGCCCGGACGCTGCGTGACGAGCCGCTCTGCGTGTACGGCGACGGCAGCCAGTTGCGAGACATGCTCTACGTCGACGACGCGGTCGAAGCGTTCCTGCTGGCCGGGCTGGCCCCGCTGCCGGGCGAGGGGCGCTGGATCGTTTGCAACCTTGGCGGCCCGCGGCCTCTGACGCTCACGGAAATCGCCCGCGCTCTTGCGGGCGAACGCGTCACCTATGCGCCCTTTCCCGAGGACCGGCGCAAGATCGATATCGGCAGCTATTACACCGACGACCGCCAGTTTCGCGCCTGGACCGGCTGGACGCCCCGAGTCGACTTCGCCGAGGGCGTCGCCCGCACACTGGCTTTCTATCGGGAACATGCTTCCATCTATCTCCCCTCAGGAGCCGATCGCGCTGACCGACCTGCGGCCGGCTCATCAGCAGTGCTTCGAGCCGTGGCGTCGCAAACTCGCTGAACTCGTCGAGCGCAGCCAATGGATCCTTGGTCCGGAGGTGGCGGCGTTCGAAGCCGAGTTCGCCGCCTGCTGCGGGGCCCCGCATTGTGTCGGCACGGCCTCCGGCACCGACGCGATCACGATCGCGCTACTGGCCCGCGGCGTGTCGACGCCAGAGCAAGAGGTGATCACCAGCCCGCTGACGGCCCCCTTTACCGGCACGGCCGTGCTCCGGGCGGGCGCCCGGGTCCGGTTCGCCGACGTTGACGAGGACCCGTTGCTGCTCGATCCGGCCAAGGCGGCGGCTGCGGTCACTCCCAACACGGCCGCCATGCTTCCGGTCCACCTGTATGGACAGACCTGCGATCTTGAGCGGTGGCG
>JBBIMZ010000575.1:0-2784 GCA_037444135.1 Solibacteraceae bacterium | reverse complement strand
ATTCTATCGCAAAATCCCAAGCTCCGGACAAGAAAACCGCGAGAGCGCCTTCAGAGGAGGTCCCCCTCAGGGGTGATGCGCTCGGCCCCGACGTAAGGGATCAGCGCTTCCGGCACCCGCACCGTGCCGTCGGCCTGCTGGTAGTTTTCCACGATCGCCACCCACGTCCGGCCAACAGCCAGGCCGCTGCCGTTGAGCGTGTGGACGAACTCGGTTTTTCCCTGGGCCGAGCGCGTCCGGATGGAAGCGCGGCGCGCCTGGAAGGCCTCGAAGTTCGAGCAGGAGGAGATCTCTTTGAAGGCGTTCTGGCCCGGGAGCCAGACTTCGATGTCGTAGGTCTTGGCCGCCGAGAAGCCGAGGTCGCCGGTCGAGAGCGCCACCACGCGGTAGGGGAGGCGGAGCCTCCGGAGAATGTCCTCGGCGTCGTCGGTGAGGCTTTCGAGCTCGGCGTAGCTCTCCTCGGCGCGGCAGAACTTGACCAGCTCCACCTTCTGGAACTGGTGCTGACGGATGATGCCGCGCACGTCTTTGCCGTAGGAGCCGGCCTCGCTGCGAAAGCACGGCGAGTAAGCGCAGAGCTTCAGCGGAAGCCGCCCGGCGTCGAGAATTTCCTCGCGGAACAGATTGGTGACGGGGACTTCCGCGGTGGGGATCAGCCACAGATCATAATCGACGATGCGGAACAAGTCCTGGGCGAACTTGGGCAACTGTCCGGTGCCGAACAGCGCATCCGAGTTGACCAGGAAGGGCGGGAGGACTTCGGTGTAGCCGTGCTCGCGCGTGTGCACGTCGAGCATGAAGTTGATGAGCGCCCGCTCGAGCCGCGCGCCGAGGCCGGCGTATACCGCAAATCGCGTGCGGGCGATCTTGGCGGCTCGCTCCAGGTCGAGGATGCCGAGGGCGGCGCCGAGGTCCCAGTGAGCCTTTGGCACGAAGTCGAACTCGGGCGGACGGCCGCATCGGCGCACCTCGACGTTGGCGGATTCGTCAGGTCCTACCGGAACGGACTCGTGCGGCAAGTTGGGGACGCCGGCGAGCAGCTCGCGAAAGGCGTCTTCGAGGCGGCGCACCTCCTGCTCGAGAGCGGCGATGCGCTCGCCGAGCTGGCGCACCTCCTTCTGGCGCTCGGCGGTGTCGGCGCCGGAGCGCCGCAGGCGCGCGATCTCGGCGCTCTCGGCGTTGCGCCGGGCCCGCAGCCGCTCGGTCTCGGTGACCGCGGCGCGACGCTGGGCGTCCAGCTCGACGAACTGCTCGATGTCCAGATGGAAGCCGCGCGTGGCCAAGCGCCGGCGAATCGCCTCGAGGTTAGCGCGCAAGTACGCAACGTCGTGCATGGGATCGGTGGTGGGGGCGGCGCACCGGTTTTCTGCTTCAGCCGCCGCGGCTGGTGCGAACGGGGGGAGTCGAACCCCCACGGGTTGCCCCGCCAGATCCTAAGTCTGGTGCGTCTGCCAGTTCCGCCACGTTCGCGTCGGTCTCCGTTGTCATGATAGCACCGGGCCGGTCAACGGGCGCCGGCGGCTCGGACCAAAGCCGGGCGGGCCGGAAGCGCGCGCGGTGTGGCGGCGCCGCAAGGGCAGGGATCTCGGAGGATTTCGGCGCCCGGCCAGTCGGCGGCGGAGGCTTCGCGAACCAGATGCAGCCCACAATGCGCTTCGCACTCGGTGGCCAGCAGATCGCCTTGCGGGCCCCGGTGCTGTTCGAAGACGGGCACCTGGAAGGCGCGCCAGAACAATTCGCGGTCGGCTTCCGTGAGCGGGGTACGACCCGGTCCGGTGAACGCCAAAACGCCGAGCTCGAGCGACGGCAGGTCGATCTCACCGGCCAAGACGCGCTCGGCGAGACGACGCAGCTCGGTGACCGGGCCGGCCAGAGCGCCCGGCCGGTAGCGCCGGAGAGCGTGGGGCGAGGCGTGGAAGAACACGCGGGCGCCGCCGTTGACCCGGAACCAAGGCGACAGAACCGCCATCCGGGCGCGGGCCTGCCATGGTCCATCGACCGGGATGGCGCGAGACCGGCTCCAGGGGTGCGTGCGCAGGCGACGCTCCGACAACTTGATCCGGACGACCACCCGGGGGATGCGGCTTGCGCGCGCGGAGCGGAACTTGCGGGACGGCAAGAGCGCCGGAAGGGCAGCATCGTGTCCCTGCCGGAGGGGCCCGGGCAGCCGGCAACGAACGGCTACTCGCATAGCTTTCGACTCTGGAAAACCGACCTTAATCTCTGAAGTGGACGCGTAGGCGGGCGGCTCTCAGCCAAAGCGGCTATCGCGCGAGGAGGCGGGCGAGGCTATCCCCTAGAATAGAACGGACATCCTCCGGAGATACGCCGAGCGCCTCCAGCACTCTCACCTGCTCGTCGAAGACGGCCCGGTGCCAGCCGCGCGGGAAAAACGAAGAGTCGCTGCCGAACAGCAGCCGGCGCGGACCGGCCACCTCGAGGGCGCGCTCAAAGACGGCGCGCAGATCGATTCGTGGCGCCTGGTAGCGGATCCAGCTGTTGCTGCTCGAAGTGTCCAGGAAGACGTTGGGGCAGAGGCCGCACACCATCAGCGCCTCGCGGAAGTAGCCCGCCCCGAAATGCGGGATGACGAAGTTGAGCTCCGGGTAGCGGAGCGCGATGGCGTGCAGGTCGACCGGGTTTGAGTAGCGCAGGTCGAAGCGGGACGGCAGGCCGAGTTTCTTGCGTACCTCCACCGTCAGCACGCCGCAATGGACGAACACCACCGCGCCGCGCCCGGAGGCAGCCAGTTCGAAGACAGGGCGGAGCCGCTCGTCGTGGACC
>JBBIMZ010000574.1:0-2797 GCA_037444135.1 Solibacteraceae bacterium | reverse complement strand
GGGCGGGCGTGGTGTTTTTCTGGCCGGGACTGGTAATTCTGGGGCGGGGCGTGGGCATCATCGGCGGATTTTTCGGGATGGGCGGGGCGTGGATGGTGACGCCCGGCCTGAACATCCTCGGATTTCCGATGGCGTTCGCGATCGGCACGGACATCGCCCACATGGCGGGAAAGTCGCTGATTTCGACGATGCGGCACTCGCGGTTCGGCAACGTGGATTACCGGCTGGGCGTGATCATGATCGCCGGCACGTCGGCGGAAGCCGCGCCCATCAGCATGGCCGGCTGGGCGTGATGCTGTTCGCGGGCACGGGCGGGGGTCTGGAGGGCGGGGCGCAGATGGTGATGTGGCTGGAGCGGATCGGTCATGTCGACCTGTTCGTGCGCGTCAGCTATTTGATTCTTCTGGCCCTGATCGCCTGGCTGGTGTTCGCCGACGTCCGGCAGAAGGTGCGCAAGGAACGCGAGGCACGGGCGAGCGGCCGGGTTCTGCCGGATTCAGCCGGCGGCATCGAGTGGCACAAGACGTTCCATAAGATCAACATTCCGCCCGTGGTGCACTTCAAGCGGGCGGGCATTCGCTGCTCGGTCTGGCTGCCGGTGCTGGTGAGCTTCTTCACCGGCTGGCTGGCGGGCATTCTGGGCATCGGGGGTGGCTTGATCCGGATGCCGTCGCTGATCTATCTGATCGGCGTGCCGACGCACGTGGCGGTGGGCACGGACCTGTTCGAGGTGGCCATCTCCGGGCTGTACGGGGCGGCGTCGTATACCTACAAAGGGCGGACGGAACTGGTGGCGGCGGTGATCATGCTGGTGGGCGCCTCGATCGGCGCCCAGATCGGATCGGTGGCCACCAAGTACGTGCGCGGCTACGGGATCCGGGTCTTCTTCGGCGTGGCTGTGTCCGGTTGCGCCGTTTCGGTGGCGTTGAAGCTGGCAGGCTCGCTGGCGCCGGCGCTCAAAGGGGTCCTCGATATCGCGGCTACCGTGCTGATCCTGGGGCTGGTTGTGGCGTTGTCCGGCTTCATTCTGATCCGGTTCGTGCGCGGGGCGCGCGAAGAACTGCGGATGAAGCGTCTCGGCGAGGCGGCCTTGGCCCGCCGTTGAGGCATCGAGAAAGGACGGAAGCGATGACTGCACTTCTCCGGCGGCGGGGCTGGCGGACCGCCGCCGCGCTGCTGTGCGTGGCGGCCTCCTGCGGCGGATTCGGCCGGGTTGAGCAGGGCATTGCCATCGACTACGATGCGGCCGCCGGCGTCGTCACGCTGATTCTGGAGTCGGCGCCGGGCGAAAGCCGCTATGACGTGCTGCCTCCGGTCCAGGTGCGGATCCCGGAGGACCCGCGGCAGATGGGACCGGCGCCGGCGGCCGGCAAGCTGCTCCGGGTCGGCGAGGGCGAGCTGGCGATTTTCAACGTCAGGGAGGGGCGCATCGAGACGATTCCGTACCGGCTGGTGGACAAGACCGGGAACGTCTACCCGGACGATGCGCGCCTGGCCCGCGAGGGGCTGCCGGCGATCGACCAAGGGCGGGGAACCGTGCGGCTGTATTCGCCGAAGACGCGCGAGATTCTGACGATTTCCGTGCCGCCGCAGTACCTGGCGCTGCCCGCCGATACATGGCGGTTCGGCGACGAAGTGCGCTACTACTTCAAGACGCCCGGCCGGGCGCTGCGGATGATGAACGTTTCACGGACCCGGCTCTCCTGAGCGGCGGCGGGCTTGGCGCGGTTGCGGCTATGATTTCAGATAGCTGTGTCCGGAACGAGCGAGCCTCGGTCCGGAGGCGGCCGCGACAGGTGGACCCGATGGACTGGCTCTACATGACGATGCCGATCGCCGGCATATCGATCTTCTGGCCGGGCTTGGTCATCCTCGGCCTGGGGGTCGGCATCATCGGCGGCTTTTTCGGAATGGGCGGCGGCTGGATGGTCACGCCGGGTCTGAACATCCTGGGCTTTCCGATGGCTTTCGCGATCGGCACGGACATCACGCAGATGGGCGGCATGTCGCTCATTTCCTCGATGCGGCATTCGCGCTTCGGCCACGTCGACTACCGTCTGGGCACGATCATGGTCGCGGGCACGGTGGCCGGCTTCGAATCCGGGGCGCAGATCATCATGTGGCTGGAGCGGATCGGCCACGTCGACCTGTTCGTCCGCCTCGGCTACCTGACGCTGCTCGGTCTGATCGCCTGGCTGGTGTTCACCGATGTGTCGCAGATGAAGAAGGATCTGAAAATTCGCCGGGCGGTTGAACGGGGCGCTGAGGAGGTGCGGGGCATCCAGTGGCACCGGACGTTTCAGCGGCTGCGGCTCCCGCCGGTCGTGCATTTCAAGACGTCGGGCATCCACTGCTCGATCTGGCTGCCGATCACGGTGAGCTATCTGACCGGTCTGCTTGCGGGCGTTCTCGGCATCGGGGGCGGGCTGATCCGGATGCCGGCGTTGATCTACCTGATCGGGGTGCCCACGCACGTGGCCGTCGGGACGGACCTGTTCGAGGTGGCGATCTCGGCGCTCTACGGGGCGGCCTCGTACTCCTACAAAGGCCGTACGGAGCTGGTGGCCGCCGTGATCATGATGGTGGGAGCGGCCATCGGGGCGCAGATCGGCGCGGTGACGACCAAGTACGTTCAAGGCTACGGCATCCGGCTGTTTTTCGGGATTGCGGTGGTCGGATGCGCGCTTTCGATCACGCTGAAGCTGATCGCCGCAGCGGTTTCCGGCTGGCGAAACGCGCTCGACCTGGGCGCGGCGGTCCTGATTCTGGGCCTGGTGGGCACGCTGGCCTGCTTCAT
>JBBIMZ010000573.1:472-2802 GCA_037444135.1 Solibacteraceae bacterium | reverse complement strand
ACCGGGGCTTCCCGGGGAATCGGCCGAGCCGTCGCGCTGCGGCTGGCGGCCGCCGGCGCCGCCGTGGCGGTCAACTACCGGCTCAGCCGGCCCGAAGCCGAAGCCGTTGCGGCGCGGATCCGGGAATCCGGCGGCCGGGCCGTGGCGCTCCAGGCGGACGTCGGCGAGCTGGAGGCCGCGGCTCAGTTGCCGTCAGCCGTCGCGGCGGCTCTCGGTCCGGTGGACGTCCTCGTCAACAACGCCGCCATCATTCACCGGGGCGATCTCGATGAGTTCGATCCTGCCGCCATGGAGGAGATGTGGCGGATCAACGTGGCCGGCCTTGCGGCGCTGACGCGCGCCGCCGCAGCGATGATGAAGGCGCGTGCGCTCAGGGCTGGGTCTCGTCGCAGAAGGCGGGCTCATCACCCGGCCCGTCGCCCGGATTCCAGACCAGCAGCCACGGCGGCTTGCCCGCGCCGATTTCGACCGCATGGCGCGCGACGTTCTCCCCGTAAACGAAGCACCTCACTTCGATCCGCCCGCTTGCTTTCCGCGCGAAATCGATCAAGGACTCGACCGGCGCGGCGCGGCGCATGTACTGCTCGCGCTTGCGGGTCCACAAGTAGCCGCAATTGTGCGCCACGATCAGCGCCGCCAGCGCGACGACGGCCCACCCGCGCCGCCAGCGCTCGGCGGCGGCTAAGAAGCCGGCGGCGACTACCAGCGCCAGACCTACGCTTGCCAGATACAGGTGCCGGCTGGGCACGCGCGGCATGTAAGTGAGGAAGCTGTACGGCAGCAGCGTGATCGCCACCCAGGCGCCGGCCAGCCCGATCAGCCGCGCCGACGGACGCGAGCGCCAGATCGCCAAAGCCGCCAGGCTCGCCAGACCCCAGATCCAGAATAGCCGCAGCGCCGATCTCGGCAGCGTGGCCCATACCGGGGCGGCCAGCGAAAAGGTCCCGTCATGGAAATGCTGGTTCTGCTCGCGCCCGACGAAAACCAGGGCGCAGTAGACCAGCGCCAGCGCCGCCAGCGGCCACACGCACGCCGCCGTCCGCTTCCAGCGCCACCCCGCCGTCCAGCACGCCAGCGCCGCTAGCGGCGCCAGCACCACCGCCGACTCCTTTGAGATCAGCGCCAAGACAAAGAAGACGAGGGCGGCCGCGTACCAGCCAGGGCGTGAAGCGCCGCCTTCGACCCAGCGGATCCAGGCGAGCAAGGCCAGCAGCACGAACGTGAACACGAGCAGTTCAGGCAGCGCCGCATACCACATCACCGCCTCCTGGTGGCCCTCGTGCACCGCGAAGAACGCCGCGGCCACCGCCGCCACGCGCCAGCCGACCGCCCGCCAGGCGCCCAGGGCGAGCACCAGCCACGTGTTCACAATGTGCAGGGCCAGGCTGCTGGAGTTCAACACCGAGGCGTTCGCGCCGAACAAGCGCTCGGTCCAGTGCGTCATCCAAATCGACGTCGCCCGCGAACGGTAGAGCGGATCGCGAACGAGTTCGCCCCAGGCGGCGGCCGGCCCGTAGCGCCGGCCCAGCCAGATCTGCGTGTAGTCATCGGAAACCAGGGGCAGCGTCAGCGTCGGCCCATAGGCCAGCACCGCGAGCGCCACCAGGAGCAGAACCACCAATGGCGGACGAAGATCCCGTAACGACATGGCGCGCACCTGCGACTGCATGGACGGGATCGCCTGAGCTCAGCGCGGACCAGGCCGGCCGGACTCGGAAATGGTCTGCTTACCGCTCTTGCGCCACCCAAGTCATACAAGAGCGCGGCGGAAACCCCGTCACTCAACAACCGGTACCGGAAACCGTGCCGGGTAAACAGCCGGTTTCTCTTCTTTCCGGAACGATGCTATCACGGGTCAACTGAGAAGGCAAGCCCGGTCGGACCTCATGGACCTCATGTGAGCGGAGCGGTTGCGCCAAGCGCCTCAGAGAGTGCGAGTGCGGACGGGGGCGCTGAGTTCAGGGCGCGGGCGTGCCGCGCGGGATCGGAATGCGCGGATTGGAGACCGGCCAGGGGGCTTAGTTGCGGTTCGTGCGGTCCACCCAGAGCCAGACCTCGTCGCTCGGGCTGAAGCGCAGCGTCTGGATGATGCCGCCTTCGCAGGAACGTTTCCCGGCGATCCTGGCGGCGGCGATGTTGCCGTGTGGCGCTTTGGGCCCCCAGTCCTCCAGGAACTTCTCGAAACTGTAGTCGCGGCAGGGATGCGCGGGAGAGCATCCCCACAGTTCATAGGCGGCCTGGTAGTTCTGCCGGCGCAGCAGCTCGACGAACCGCTTCACCTGCCGCTCTTCGCGGTAGTCGCGGAAGCGCCAGTAGACCGCCCCGCCGAC